>DAOUPY010000214.1 GCA_030625925.1 Fusobacteriaceae bacterium
AAGATATTAAAATATTATGGATTCACCAAAAAAGAAATAAAAAAAATAGAAACCTATATAGGGAAAAATGGTGTGATCTATTCTAATATTGAGATGATGGAGATATTAGATGAGGAAAGATACAGAGTGTATGAAAATATACTGGAGTATAATTAAATTCTTAGTGTAACGGTTTTAAAAATAATTTAATATTCGTATAACCTTTGTGTAATTCGTGACTAAAGAAAGTTCTAAGGGTTTCGCCCTTAACTGAGATCATTTCTTGTCTTGATGCAGGAAAAAGATCCAAAGAAAATCAAGAAGATTTATAATTGTCTTAGTGAGTAATACCCGATCGTTATTGTAGGAAAAGTACAGCTGAAGCTCAACGACTATAAACTTCATTTTTAGAGTCAAAATAAAAGTCAAAACTAAAAAAGTCAGAATCTAGTCAGCGTCAAGGATAGAAGGTTCTAACTAAGGAAAAAAGATTTAGCTCTGAGAATCTCAGTGATCTCAGTGTCTCTGCGTTGAGAGGAATTTTTTAATCTGTGCAATCTGTGTCAAAAATAGAAATTTTAAAGCTTCTGTGTTGTAGCGGTAAAGTTTTATAGATTAGTGTATATTGGCGGCAAATTTATTTCTTAGTGAGTCTCTTTATCTCATTTCTTGGTGCTGGAGATTTGTTCGTGATAATTCGTGACTGAAAAAAATAAAATCTTTGAAGAATAAAAAAAGATAGGAGTAGGGAAGATGCAAAATTTAGATTTTACAGCGATAGACACGATAGGCCTAGTACTGGGGTTATCCTCTATATTTATAGGGATAAAATACCCAGACTGGGATTTTAAATTAAAATTAAAACATAGGTCTATATTGACACATAGTCCGTTGATCACAGCTTTATTTATATACATATATTTAAATAAACAGGGTGGATTTTTAGGGTTTGGAGGAGAGAAAGAGGCAGGGTTCAGATATTTTATAATGGGGTTTTCCATAGGAATGGGAATTCATTTTCTCTACGATCTATTTCCCAAAGGATGGAAGGGGAGTGCCCTTCTGCACGTACCAATCCTAAATAGAAAGGTAAAAAAATGGGGGAGTATCACTCTCTTTCTTTTATTTACTGTAGTTTCATTTCTGATAAGTATAAGACTCAGCCGATCCATAGAGGAAACTGTCTTATTTTTATTCTTGGGGCTATTGCTCCTCGGATTAAATAAAAGAAAAGAGGGGAAGTTAATAAGACCAACAGGATCTTTTTTACTTTTATTTCTGGGACTAGCTTCCTATATAGAACCTGGTTTTTTTAGGTTTTTAATAGAAAATATGACAAGTCTATGGGCAATAGGAGAGGCAGGAGTGAAAACAGTCTTCACACTAATTTCATAATAGTATGGGAAAATGTATGATGAGAAGAGAGAAGATAATGTACAATGATAAAAAACTAAAAGCTAGTCACGAATTACACCAATGGATACGAAGAAAAAAACTTTAGTAGCATATTCTAAGGGTCTCTCCCTTGATACGAATTACTTAGACTCAAAAGAAAAGTCAGAATCTAGTCTGCGTCAAAGTTAGAAGGTTCTGATCAAGAAAAAGATATTTTAATCTGTGTTAATCAAATTTTTAATCCATAGAGATCTGTGTCAAAAACAAGGTTTTTAAAACTCCTGTGCTATAGCAGTAGGATCTTTTACTTTCGTGTAATTCGTGACAAAAAAAGTTTTAAATTTGTATTTAACAAGATTTATTATTCTTATGATTCGATAGAACAGGGGGAAATGTGAAAATATTGGTTGTAGAAGATGAGGAAAACATCAGGAAAGTAATAAAAAAAATATTAGAAATAAATGAATTTGAGGTGGTAGAAGCGTGTGATGGTGCAGAAGCTATGGAAAAATTCTATAACGAGAAGATGGATTTGATTATATTGGACTGGATGCTGCCCAAAATAAATGGTATCGAAGTGCTGAAGATGGTGAGGAAGGAATCGAGCCTGCCTATCTTGATGCTTACAGCAAAATCTCAAGAGGATGATGAGGTAGAGGGGCTGGAGGTAGGAGCAAATGATTACCTGAAGAAACCATTTAGTCTAAAAATATTGATTACACGGGTGAAAAAACTTCTCAATTTAATAGGCGGGAAAAAAAGATATGGTGTTTTAGAGGTAGATTTAAACAACCATAAAGTATATGTGAGGGGCAGGGATACCAATATATCTCACAAGGAATTTGAACTGTTGAATTATTTGATATTGAACAGCGGGATAGCTCTGAATAGGGGGAAGATACTAGCAGATGTATGGGACTTTGCCTACGATGGTGATTATAGAACTGTGGATACCCATATAAAAACTTTGAGGAAAAAAATCGGCGCGGAACATATAACTACTGTAAGAGGGGTCGGTTATAAATTTGAGGTGGATAAGAGATGAGATTAAAAATGATTCATAAGGTATTTATATTTGCCCTTGCTCTTGTGTCTCTGGTTATAATTGGAGGAATATATATAAATAATAACTATTTAGAGGATTTTTATTCCAACAGAAGGATAGCTCAGATAAAGAAAGTCCGTGAACTGATATCTAAGAAAATTCCAACAGAGGAAGAATTAGAGACCTATGCACAAAAATATAACATTACAATAAACATGAGGGACAAAATAAATCATAGACGTATGGCTAGATATGAATTAGATGAAAACAATGAAGGAAACAGGCTGATCAAACACAGGGGAATGGAGCATTTAGAATATTATAAACTCCTTCCAACGGGACAACTTGTGACGTTAATGGTGTCTAAGGATTCCATACAAAGTACAGTTGGAATAGTCAATGAATTCTATATCTATGAGGGAATAGCCATATTGATAGGATCGCTTTTTTTTGTATATGTATTTTCCCTCCACATTACACGACCTATAATGGCTTTAAATTCTATTATCAGAGGAATGGTAAATATGGACTTTTCTTACAGGGCTAACATAAAGAGCGGGGATGAACTAGAAGAATTAGGAGACAATATAAATTTTCTCTCCTCGGAGCTGGAAAAAAATATAGGGCAGTTAAAATTATCCAATATGAAGCTTAAAGATGAGGTAGAAAAAAGAAGAAAGATCGACGAACTCAGGAAGGAATTTATTGCCAGTGTAACCCATGAGATAAAAACCCCTGTAACCGTAATAAATACCCATGCCGAGATGCTCCTCTATGATCTGATTGAAAATAAAAAAGAGGGGAAGGAGTACCTTAAGACAATCATGTCTGAAGGGAATAATATAAACACTCTTCTGAATGAACTCATAAAACTTATAAAATTAGAAGAAAAAATAGTAGATATAAAAATAGAAAAATTAGAATTATTGGATCTGTTGAGGGAAGAGAGTTCTAAATATAAAATAGATCTAGCACATAAAAATGTGAGTTTAATCTTGAATTTAGAGGAAAATTTGATAGCTTTAGGAGATGAATTTAAAATAAGACAGGTCGTAAATAACCTTTTGAGTAATGGTGTATCCTATGTAGAAGATGGTGGCGAACTCAGGATAAATTTAGAAACTATAGGAAATGAGGCCAGGGTAGAGATAATAAATACGGGGTCTTCTATTCCAGAAGATAAGTTAGAAAATATTTGGAAGGCATTTTATAGGATAGAAGAATCTAGAAATAGAAAATATGGAGGGACAGGTCTAGGGCTCACCATAGTCAATGGAATTCTGGAAAGACACGGATCAAAATTTGGTGTAGAGAATGTGAGTGATGGTGTGAAGTTTTGGTTTAGGTTAAAAAAAGTATCTAAGGAGGGGTAAATATGGGCAGTCATATGATGGATTACGGGATGAATAATGGATTTCCAGGGGGAGTTTATTGGGTCTTTATGTTATTTAGAGGAGTGGCGGGTTTTATTTTACCTCTAATATTGTTATACTTAGTATATAGATTTATGAAGGGGAAGGATGGAGAATTTCTTCAAAAATCGGAAACACCTTTAGAAAGGCTGAAGATGAGGCTGGTTAAGGGAGAAATCACCAAGGAAGAGTATGAAGAGTTGAGAAAAATAATAGAAGATTAGATAAAGGAGAGAAAAAAATGGGAAGACCAGGAAAAGTAAAAGGTTTTATAGATAGTGTTATTGGAAAGGCCATAGTTGTAGGAATAGAGGTATTTGCCAGAAAAAGTAATGTATCTTTAGAAGATTCATTGGCAGAGTTAAAGGAATTATCTCATGCAGCAGGG
>DAOUPY010000241.1 GCA_030625925.1 Fusobacteriaceae bacterium
AATACACTCTTAGGGGATAACCCCAGATTGAATGCAAGGATAGAGGGTGGGAATAACCCCCATAGAATAGTAGTTGATCCCAACTTTAAAACACCAGAGGATTACAATTTTATTCAAAACAATAGTGACAATAAATCTATAATAATCACTTCTAAAGGAAATATCCACAGCAAAAAACATTTGAAATTTGAAAAGGATTATAATGTAAAATTCATATTTTTAGATGGGAATCGATTTTTAATGAAGGATATATTAGAAGAAATTGGGAAATTAGGAATAGATTCTATCCTGTTAGAAGGCGGAAATTCCATGATATCTATGGCTTTTAAAGAAAAGGCCTTAGATGGAGGAGAGATATTTATTGCTCCAAAGATTACAGGAGATAATAAAGCCATACCCTTTATAAGCGGGTTTGATATAGAGGGCATGAAAGAAAGTATAGAGTTAAAAGATGTGAAGTTTAAAGTCTATGGAGATAATGTAGCGATAGAATTTAATTTATAAGGAGAAAATTTATGTTTACAGGATTAGTAGAGGAGATGGGGGAAGTAATCGGTCTGGAAACGGGAGATCTTTCACTTAAAATAACAGTAAGGTGTAAAAAAGTAATCGAAGGAGCTAAATTAGGAGATAGTATTGCTACCAATGGAACCTGTCTGACTGCTACTAAGATAGGCGGAGATTATTTCGAGGCCGACATAATGCATGAAAGTGTAAAAAGGACCAACCTGAAAAGATTAAAGGTTGGAGACAGGGTAAACCTAGAAAAATCCATAACTTTGGCTACTCCGCTAGGGGGGCATCTGGTAACGGGAGATGTAGACGGTGAAGGAATGATATCGAATATCTATTCAGATGGAATAGCAAAAATCTATGTGGTAAAGATGGAGCCAAGACTTATGAAATATGTTGTGGAAAAGGGCAGAATTACCCTGGATGGAGCCAGCCTGACTGTAGTAGATTTTGGAGATGATTTCTTGAGTGTATCCTTGATTCCTCATACCCAGGAGATGATAACTTTAGGGAGTAAAAGTGTAGGAGATTACCTTAATATAGAGACCGATCTTATCGGAAAATATGTAGAAAGGATGATGAATTTCAAGGAAAAACCTGTGGCTGAGAAAAAAAGTGTGATCACAGAGGGATTTTTAGCTGAAAATGGGTTTTATTAAAAAAATTAAACTGCAAATAATGTAAATAAAAATTGGTCATAGAATTAAAGATAGAAGAAGTAATCACAAAGAACAGAGAAAAAGAGGAACACAAAGGTTTTCTTAGTGTGTCTTAGAGTCCTCCTTTCTTTGTGTTGAAATTTGTTTATTTCATTTGTGACAATTAGCGACATGGGAGGATAAAAAATGTTAGATAATATAAAAGATGCAATGGAAGACATAAAACAAGGAAAGATGATAATCGTAGTAGACGATGAAGATAGAGAAAATGAAGGGGATATAGTAATGGCTGCAGACATGGTATCCTATGATGCGATTAATTTTATGGCAGTTCACGCTAGAGGACTTACTTGTGTCCCAATGGATGGAACGAGAGCCAAGGAATTGAAGTTAAACCAAATGGTAGGAAATAATACCGACCCCCATGGGACAGCCTTTACAGTATCTGTAGATTCAAAAGATACTACCACAGGCATATCTATCAGAGACAGAGTGCAGACTATAAAAGATCTGGCCGATAGAAATAAAGGTGCTGGTGACTTTAACAGGCCGGGACATTTATTTCCATTGGTAGCTAAAGATGGAGGAGTTTTGATTAGAAATGGTCACACAGAAGCATCTGTAGATTTTGCACGTTTAGCAGGGCTGAAGCCGATGGGTGTAATTTGTGAAATTTTAAAAGACGATGGTACCATGGCAAGGTTAGATGACTTAAAGATGTTTGCTAAAAAGCATAATTTAAAACTTGTAAGTATAGAAGATCTTATTAAATATAGAAAAGAAAATGATGTTTTAGTAAATGAAGTAGCAGTAGTCAAGATGCCTACCCAGTGGGGAAAATTTAATCTTCATGCCTATGAAAACTGCCTGGATGATAAAGAACATATCGCCCTGGTAAAGGGAGATGTGAAAGGGAAGGAAGGGGTATTGGTAAGGATACATTCTGAATGTTTTACAGGAGACGTACTGGGATCTCGTAGATGTGACTGTGGTTCCCAATTACATAAAGCCATGAAAACTATAGATGAGAAAGAAGAGGGAGTTATCCTTTATCTGCGTCAGGAAGGAAGAGGGATCGGTCTCTATAATAAGATGAAGGCCTATAACTTGCAGGATGAAGGATTTGACACTGTAGAAGCCAATGAAAAACTGGGATTTGAAGCAGATTTAAGAGATTATGTGTTGGGATCTCAGATATTAAAAGATTTAGGAGTAAAATCAGTTAGACTTATGACAAATAATCCCAAGAAGATAGAGGGATTAAAATCTTATGGAATAGATGTTGTTGAGAGGGAAAATATCGAAATTACACCTAATGAAGAGAATAAAAGATATTTAAAGACTAAGAAAGAAAAGCTAGATCATATGCTGGAAGAAGTATAAAATAGGTCTCAATATATAAAAAGACAGACATTTTTTAATGTCTGTCTTTTTATATATTAAATATTCCCTGTTTTTTCTAAATATCTTCTGGAGGCTATTTTCAAAAAATTATTTTTGATACCTTTTTTTAGGATATCTTCTACAATTTTACTTTCTGTGTATTCCAGGTGTTTCTTCAATAGATCTTCTAATACTTCTAGATCCTTTTCGTTTATATCAAAGCATTCGACCATATCCATATTTATATTGGCTTCTAAAAATTTTTCTTTTAACAGATAGGCTGTTCCTCCACTCATTCCTGCTCCAAAGTTGTTTCCTGTATTTCCTAAGATAACAACGTGACCGCCAGTCATATATTCACAGCCATGGTTTCCTATACCTTCTACCACAGCACAAGCTCCGGAGTTTCTTACTGCAAATCTTTCCCCTGCACTGCCGTTTAAGTATAATTCTCCTCCTGTAGCACCATATAATACTGTGTTTCCAGCAATACATCCCATATTAGACGGGTAGTCTGCTTCTTCGGGTTTTTTAATTGTGATTATTCCTCCGGAGAGACCTTTGGCTACATAGTCATTTCCATAACCCTCTAAGTTTATCGTCTGACCCTTCACAGCAAAGGCTCCAAAACTCTGTCCCGAATACCCCCTGAGGTTTATATTTAAATTTGTTTTTCCATTGTTCTCAAAGGCTTCTAACTGAGCTTTTCCTGCTATTGTAGTCCCAAAAGATCTGTTTGTATTATCAATTATTCCATAATATTTCAGTGTCCCGTGATTTGAAATTTTACACATTATTTCATTGAAGTGGTCCACTGTATTTATATTCCCGCAGTATTCTTTTCGGCTTCTAACCTCTCTGAAGATAGGATCAAAATTTAATTTAGATTTTTTATATCCAGAACCCAAATCAGAGGATAATAAAGAAGATCTTCCAATTATTTCTTCTATACTTTTAACCCCTATAGATGCCAATAACTCCCTTATTTCGGCTGCTATAAATTTTAAATATATGATGATATCTTCTACCGATCCAGTGAATTTTTTTCTTAATTCCTCCCTCTGGGTTGTTATTCCTACAGGACAGGAATTGGTATGGCACTTTCTGCAGAAGATACATCCTTCAGCAACAAGAAGTCCGCTTCCAAAGGCATATTCATCTGCTCCTAAAAGAGCCGCTACAATAATATCGTATCCTGTTTTTATTCCTCCATCTACCTGAAGTTTAACAAGATCTCTCAAATCATTTTCACATAATACCTTAT
>DAOUPY010000255.1 GCA_030625925.1 Fusobacteriaceae bacterium
AAGATATGGATAAATTTCGAGAGGCAGTCGATAAAAATGGAGTTAGCCTTGCAGGAGGTCAGGGGAATTATGCTGGAAAACTCCTTCGAATAGGCTGTCTTGGAAAAATAACTAAAGCCGATATAGATAGAACGATAGAAGAAATCAAGAAAAATTTAATATAAAAGTTATTGTAAAATAGATCAACGACACTTTGTCAATGACCTATTAAGGTATATAAATATTTTTTCATTATAGAGGGAGGTTTAGGATGAACAGAAGATTTAAAAGAGTTTTAATTGCAAACCGTGGTGAAATTGCAATAAGAGTCATAAGAGCATGTAAAGAACTTGGAATAAGAACAGTTGCCATCTATTCTGAAGAAGACAAAACAGCTCTTTTCAGAACTAAAGCAGATGAATCTTATCAAATAGGTAAAGGTAAAGGACCTGTGGAGGCATACCTTGATATCGATGCGATAATTAAACTTGCTCTTAAAAAAGGGGTAGACGCAATCCATCCTGGGTATGGATTCCTTTCTGAAAATCCTGAATTTGCAAGAAAATGTACTGTTGCAGGGATAGAATTTATAGGACCCACTGCTGAAATGATGGAAAATTTAGGAAATAAAATACAGTCAAAATTAGTTGCTGCAAAAGCTGGAGTCCCTACTATTCCCGGTGTGGATAAACCTGTAGGTTCCGAAGACGAAGCAATTGAATTTGCAAGAAGCTGTGGATATCCTATAATGCTCAAAGCAGCTGCCGGTGGAGGCGGACGTGGAATGCGTATAGTAAGAGAAGAATCAGAGCTTATTTCTTCTTACAGAAGTGCCAAAAATGAATCTAAAAAAGCTTTTGGTATAGATGATACGTTTATAGAGAAATACGTTGAACAGCCTAAACATATAGAGGTTCAGATTCTTGGGGACAAACATGGAAATATATTCCACCTTTACGAAAGAGACTGTTCTATACAAAGAAGACACCAAAAAGTTATTGAGATAACTCCTGCACTTACATTAACCGAAGAAAAAAGACAAGAAATATGCAATGATGCATTAAAAATCGCAAAAGAAGTTGGTTATGTAAACGCCGGTACTTTGGAATTCTTAGTTGATAAAAACGGAAAGCATTATTTCATCGAGATGAACCCTAGAATCCAGGTTGAGCATACAATTACTGAGATGGTCACTGGTATCGACTTAGTTCAAAGCCAAATACTTATTGCTGAAGGATATGCATTAACTTCAGAAGAGATAGGAATCTCTTCTCAAGACGCTATTCAAACCAGAGGATATTCTATCCAGTGCAGGGTGACCACTGAAGACCCTGTAAACAACTTTGCACCTGATACAGGTAAAATAGACATTTATAGGACTGGATCCGGAATAGGTGTCCGTCTTGACGGTGGGAACGGTTATGCTGGTGCTGTTATAAGTCCTTATTACGATAGCCTGCTTGTAAAAGTCATATCTCATGGAAATTCATTTAAAGATGCCATAAGAAAAGCTCTTCGTTCTATAAAAGAGACTAAAATTACTGGTGTAAAAACAAACATCGATTTCTTAGTAAATGTATTGAACCACCCTAAATTTGCAAGGGGTGACTTTACCACAGCATTTATTCCTGAACATCCAGAACTTTTCGATATCTCTGTAAAAAAAGACTATGAAGGAAACGCTCTTAAGTTTATAGCTGAAAAAGTTGTAAATGAAACCCATGGTATTAAAACAGAGTTCGATGTACCACATATACCTAATGCTCCTAGACCTGCAAAACTTTCTGGTACAAAACAAATTCTTGAAGAAAAAGGTCCAGAGGGTGTAGTTGAATGGATTAAAAACCAAAACAAACTGCTTCTTACAGATACAACAATGAGGGACGCCCATCAATCGTTAATGGCTACCCGTGTAAGAACAACTGACATGCTAAAAATAGCCAGAGACACATCTATACTTGGAAAAGACTTTTTCTCAATCGGGATGTGGGGTGGAGCTACTTTTGACGTTTCATACAGATTCTTAAAAGAATCTCCTTGGGAAAGACTGAAAGAAATAAGAAAAAGAGTTCCAAATGTCCTTCTTCAAATGCTTCTCAGAGGATCTAACGCAGTGGGATACAAAAACTATCCTGACAACGTAGTTGAAGAATTCATAAAAGAAGCTTCTGAAAGCGGCATTGATATCTTCAGAGTATTTGATTCTTTAAACTGGATTAAAGGGATGGAAGTTCCTGTCAGAGAAGTTATTAAAAATGGAAAAATTGCTGAAGTATGTATCTGTTATACAGGGGATATCCTAGATAAATCAAAAACTAAATACACCCTTGACTACTATGTAGAAAAAGCAAAAGAAATAGAGGCTATGGGAGCACATATACTCGGAATCAAAGATATGTCAGCCCTGCTAAAACCATATGCAGCAAAAAAACTTATAAAAACACTTAAAGAAAATATATCTATCCCTATCCACCTGCACACACATGATACTACAGGAAATGGAGTTGCAACCATCCTAATGGCAGCTGAAGCAGGGGTTGACATCATAGATACTGCTTTTGATGCTATGTCCGGGCTCACAAGCCAGCCTTCTCTAAACTCTGTAGTTGCAGCTCTAGAAAATACTGAAAGGGATACTAAAATAAATCTTGATGATGTTCAACAGATCTCTAACTATTGGAATGTAGTAAGACCTGTGTATGCTCAGTTTGAATCTGGATTAAAATCCGGTTCTACAGAAATCTACAAATATGAGATCCCTGGCGGACAGTACTCAAATCTAAAACCTCAAATTGAAAGTTTTGGGCTTGGACACAGATTCGACGAAATCAAGGAAATGTTTAAGAAAGTTAATCTACTGGTAGGAGACATAGTGAAAGTAACTCCATCCTCAAAAATGGTAAGTGATCTTGCTATATTTATGGTTCAAAGCAACCTGACTCCTGAGAATATTATTGAAAAAGGAAAAGATCTTGCTTTCCCTGACTCAGTAGTTGCTTACTTCAAAGGTATGATGGGACAGCCAGAAGGCGGGTTCCCTAAAGACCTTCAAAAAATAGTGCTTAAAGGTGAAGAACCTATAACGTGCAGACCAGGTGAACTTTTACCCTCTGAAGATTTTAATAAAATTAAAGAATATCTAAAAACAAAACACAAAATAGATGCGACTATGCAGGATGCACTGAGCTACGCTCTGTACCCAACTGTATTTGAAGATTACCTGAAATCCATAAAAGAACATGGTGATTTCAGCAAACTGGGAAGTGATATATACTTCCACGGCCTTGCAGAAGGAGAAACGTGTGAAATCAATCTTAAAGAGGGTAAAATATTAGTTACAACACTCCTTCAGATATCTAAGCTTGACAACGAAGGTTACAGAACTGTAACATTTGAAGTAAACGGTAATAGAAGAGAGACAAGGATAAAAGACAGGACTCAGTCGGTTTCTTCTGTATCAAGCGGAAGTACGAAAATGGTAGATCCTGACAATGAATTACAAATAGGTGCTAGTATCCCCGGGGCTATCATACAAGTACTTGTTAGCAAAGGGGATAAAGTAGAGGAAAATCAAAAATTAGTTATTATAGAAGCTATGAAGATGGAGACAACCATCACTGCTAAAACAGGGGGAATTGTAGAGAAAATTTTCATAGAAGAAGGTCAAATAGT
>DAOUPY010000534.1 GCA_030625925.1 Fusobacteriaceae bacterium
GGGGAGAAGGACGTTTAAATTTTGAAGAAAAAACTAAGAAATTAAATATTAAACTGGATAGATATGGAAGTTACTATGAAGATTATAATTTTAAAGTTATCTCTTACGAAAAGGAATAGGTGATGTTGATGAAAAAAAAAATAATTATATCCATATACTTATTGATGATTTCCGTGCTGTATGCTAATTTTCAGGTAGCTCCTCAGGTTCAAAAAATGAATTTAAATAGACCTGGAACCAAAAAAATTTATCTGAAAAATGGGACTAATAAACTGAAAAAAATAAAAATTTACTCAGAGAGACCAAAAGATCAAAAGACAAAGGATCTCTATATGGGAGACTGGATCATAGTATATCCTAAGATTGTTTATCTCAAACCTAACAGTAAAAAAATAGTAAGGATGGCAGCCAGACCTCCTCAAGGTCTGGCTGATGGGGAATATAGAAGTCATTTGGTATTTGAAGAATTGCCGGTAAAAAGATATGATAGTAGTGAAAAAGATGAGAGCAAGGTGGGAGTTAACATTGATGTAATTCATATACTGGTTTCTACAGTGTATGGCTATAGTGGAAAATTAGAATATGGCGGGATTTTCGAGGATTTTCAGATTGTTACCGATAAAAAAAAGACATATTTTGTATCTAAGATAATAAATACCGGGACAACAGCCTTGGATGTTATTTATAGGGTAACTTACTATGAGAATATGAAAGAATTAAAAACTGAAGATTTATTGGTGGGGAAGGTTATGAGGGAAAATTATTTAGATTCTGTTGTAGAGTTAAATAAAATTTCGAAGGGTGCTAATCGGATGAAGATAGAATATTATTATAGGATTAAAAAGGAAGAGAAGAAAGTAAAAGAAGGAGAGAAGGAATATGATGAATTTAAATTGGGAGAAAAAATTATCCCTATAGAAAAAATAAGTAAAGATAAGTATTTTAAAGAGTTAGAGAAAAAAAACAAAGAAGAAGTGGACGCTAAAAAGCTAGAAAAAGAAAAGGCTGAGATCCAAAGCAAAAAAGAAAGTTAATAAAAAGCAAATAAAAAAACTCAAGGATATCCTTGAGTTTTTTTATTTAATAATATTTAGAGAAGCCCCCAGTAAATAATCTATTTTTTTATCATGGGTTTCATAGGGGATATTTTTATATAGTTGAAATTCATAGTGGGGAGCTACGATAAGGCCGGAATAATTTTCTAAAAATTTATCGTAATATCCCTTCCCGAAGCCTATACGATTACCATTTAAATCAAAGGCTACTCCTGGAATGATAATCAGATCTATTTTTTTAATATCTACATAAGTCCCGTTTATTTCTTTAATTTTAAATGGGTTATGATCATTAAATTTTTTAGAACTATCATAGATAACTCCTGCTAACCCGCCATCTTCTAACATTTTTGGCAGGATTAGAGTCTTACCACTTTTTAAAATATGGTTGTTTATAAAATCGGTGTCTATCTCCCCTCTAAAATTCATATAGGACATGATAATTTCAGCATCTGCATAGATGGG
>DAOUPY010000554.1 GCA_030625925.1 Fusobacteriaceae bacterium
GCGACAAGAAAAAACTTCTGTGCTGTAGCATGGGTGTATTATACATTTAATTTTTTTCTTTAAGTATGAAAAAATATTGATAATCATGATCAAAATTAATATTCGTATAACCTTAGTGTAATTCATGACAAAAGTTTATAAGGTTTTAACCAAGAAAAAGAGTTTATCTCTGAGAATCTCAGTGCACTCTGAGGCTCTGCGTTGAAAAGAAAAGTCTGTTTAAAAAAGTTAAAAAAGGTAGGTTTTGGATTAGTCTTTTAAAAGAATTGAAATTAAGGTATAATTTATATAAAGAAAAGGGAAAAAATCAGGAGGAATTAATGAGTATATTAACAAGAGAAGAAGCCGGTAAATTAGTCGAAAAATTAAAAAAAAGCGGGAAAAAAGTGGTCTTTACCAATGGATGTTTTGATATCTTGCATGTGGGACATCTTAGATATTTAAATGAAGCCCGTGAATGCGGGGATATATTGATCGTAGGAGTTAACTCTGATGATTCTGTGAGAAGATTAAAGGGTCCGACAAGACCTATAAATAGTGAGATGGATAGAGCAGAACTGCTGTGTGGATTAAAGGCTGTAGACTATGCTGTAATATTTCCAGAGGATACTCCTGTAGAGATAATAGAGACATTGAAGCCGTCTATCCATGTAAAGGGGGGAGACTATAAGAAGGAAGATCTTCCTGAAACTATAGTGGTGGAAAGGAACGGAGGAGAGGTAAGAATACTTACCTTGGTAGACGGGAAATCTACAAGTAATGTAGTAAAAAAGATAGCAGAAAATAAAAACTAAAATAGAACTCTTTTCTTGTTGTCGTTTACTCTTTAGTAAAGAGCAAACTATCGCGAAATATTATAGCGTTAGTTACCCTTTAATAAAGGGCAACTATAAAAAGGATGGGTTGAGAAAAAGGAAGGTAAGGATATGAAGAAAATATTATCATTTGAGGAATTGACAGAATTAGCAGTTAAATTAGCTGACTTTGTAGTTCCAAATGACGTAATAGCATTGGTAGGAGATTTGGGAACAGGAAAAACAACTCTGACTAAGACAATAGCGAAAGAATTAGGGATTACTGGTAATATAAAAAGTCCGACATTTAACTATGTATTGGAACATCTAGGTGGAAAAATGCCATTATATCATTTTGATGTTTATAGATTATGTGATCCTGAGGAAGTATATGAGATTGGATATGAAGATTATCTGCATAACGATGGATTGACGATAATAGAGTGGGCCAACATAATAGATACAGAGCTGCCTAAAGAGTATATAGAAATAAAAATGTATCATAGAGATGAGAATTCTCGTGAAGTT
>DAOUPY010000358.1 GCA_030625925.1 Fusobacteriaceae bacterium
AAAGCCAAAAATTTTCATAGGGGTAAGATGGTTGTCACCTTTGTAATGGGAACCAAGGCACTCTATGATTATGTGGATAATAATCCTTTGGTGGAATTTTATCCAGTAGACTATGTAAATGACCCAGTAATAATATCCAGGAACGATAAGATGGTTTCTATTAATTCTTGTGTACAGCTGGACCTTACCGGTCAGGTGTGTTCAGAATCCATAGGGTATAATCAGATCAGCGGAGTAGGCGGACAGGTAGATTTTGTAAGAGGAGCTGCCATGAGCAGAGGCGGAAAATCAATTATCGCTATCCCTTCTACTGCTGCTAAAGGAAAGATATCCCGTATAGTGTCTGTATTAGATGAGGGAGCTGTAGTGACTACATCTAGAAATGATGTAGATTATATAGTGACTGAATACGGTATTGCCAGACTTAAAGGGAAAACAATCAAAGAAAGAGGAAGAATCTTAATCGGTATCTCCCATCCTGATTTCAGGGACGATCTTATAAAAGACTGGGAAAAAAGATATCATTGTAGTTTTTAGTTTGTAATTTATAGTTTTTATTTTGGCTGAGGCAGGTCGCCTCAGCTAAAATTACAGAACCAAAGTGAAAAAAATAACTTTTAAGGAGGATGTGTATGTTTGTATTTAAAAGTATTCATTGGTTAACAAATCCTTTCATTCTTATGTTCATTACAATTTTTACGGGATTAATTATAGGTAAAATTTTAAAAATTGGAACTTCAGGAGCCTTATTTTCTGGGTTGGCAATAGGATGGATGGTAGTAAAATTGGCCAATGACGCTATAAATACTCAAGGACCTTACGCCTCTACATTTAATTCAATGCTCAAAGTAAGTGTTATTGATAAAAAATTTTTCAGTCTATTTTTAATTCTTTTTGTAGGTGCTGTGGGACTTCTGGCAGCAGATAAAATAGCTCTTATACTCAAAACATACGGTCTAAAATTTGTTGTACTAGGCCTTCTCATTGTTTTTATAGGAGCCGGGACAACTTACACTCTTACCGTTTTAAGTGATAAAGCAAATCCATATGAAGTTTCAGGAGTTTATACTGGAGCTCTTACCAGTTCACCGGGATTAGCCGCTGCAATCGAAACATCCAGGGAGCATGCTAAAGAATGGGCTACAGGGTATCCATCTCTTAGTCATCGGAATAAAGAAATACTCCTAAATATATTAAATACCAATGGGACTCTTACACCAGAAAATACAGCTGCTTTAACTTCGGAACAGGCAGAAGAATTTATTGTTGATGCTGAATCCGGGGTGGGTATAGGTCATGCTATTGGTTATCCATTTGGTGTTCTCATCGTTATCTTAGCTATGAAACTCTTTCCAAAACTATTCAGATTAAACTTGGAAGAGGAACACCAGCAATTTCAAAGAGAGATGAATGAAGCAAAAAAACAAGTAAACATTAAGCACATTGAACCTGTGACATTTGATCTCGTTGCATTCGCCTTTGTCTGTATTTTAGGCTACACACTTGGGATGCTCAGGGTAAATCTTGGGTATTTGGGGTATTTTGGTCTAGGTTCTACAGGGGGTATCTTGATTGCCTCTATTTTCTTGGGACACTTGGGAAAACTGGGATTTATGACCTTTAGAATGGATAAAAAAATTCTCGGTGTGATTAGAGATATAGCTCTTACATTTTTTCTTTCCATCGTTGGTTTAAGGTATGGTTTCGCTGCCATTGACTCTATAACAGGTGCAGGATTTTATCTATGTTTCGTTGCTATCCTGGTAGGTATTTTATCTATGTTTTCAGGTTTTATCATGGGGAAATATGTATTTAAAATCAACTGGATCATGCTTTCAGGAGCAATATGCGGTGGAATGACTTCTACTCCTGGTCTCGGAGTAGCTGTAGATGTTATTGGTACCGACGATCCCGCAGCAGGCTACGCTGCCACATATCCATTTGCTCTCTTTGGAATGGTCTTATTTACAATAATTTTACATAAACTGCCCATGTAGCAGTCACTTAAGCAACTGATGTTTCTCACCAATTAAATCTTTGATAACATTGAAATTTAACTTTTAGATCTGTGCAATGTTGCTAAAGATTAGTTAGATAAAAAATTTTTTAATAAAGGGGTGTAATAAATGCAATCTAGAATTAGAAATGAACAACTCAAAGAAAAGATCATGAGTCCTATGGAAGCCTGTAAATTAATAAAAGATGGGATGGTTATCGGTACCAGTGGATTTACTCCTTCTGGCTACCCCAAGGTAGTTCCTCTTGCTCTGGCAGAAAGAGTTAAGACTGGTAATGAAAAAATGAAATTAACCCTTTACTCCGGTGCCTCCCTTGGACCAGAAGTAGATGGTGCATGGGCTGAGGCAGGAATTATTGCCAAAAGGCTCCCGTATCAAACCAATAAACAGCTGAGACAGGATATAAATTGTGGAAAGGTAGAATATCTGGATATGCATCTCAGTCATACATCCCAATATCTAAACTATGGGATCCTGCCGAAAGTAAATGTAGCTATCGTAGAAGCAATTGCCATAACAGAGGAAGGTAATATTATTCCTACAAGTGCCGTGGGGAACTCCCCGTCATTTATAAAGAGTGCAGATAAGATCATCGTTGAAATAAGCTCTAAACAGCCAGTGGAATTAGAAGGGATGTCAGATATATATATGCTTGAAAATCCTCCTATGAGAACTCATATCCCGATAAAAACTCCTGGAGATAGAATTGGGACACCATTTATAGCCTGTGATAAGGATAAAATTGCAGCTGTAGTATTTTCAGA
>DAOUPY010000397.1 GCA_030625925.1 Fusobacteriaceae bacterium
TTGGATTAAAGTCCCAATCATCTGCTCTTCCCTCTTTCAGTCTCAGTTTATAATCTTTTAAGCAGGCAATCGCAGGCTTATGCATAATTAAAATTCCTATTATATTTATCCAAGCCATTGTTCCTATTCCAATATCCCCAATAGTCCAAGCCATTCCTCCTGCAAGTAGAGATCCTAAAAATGTACATCCGAAGAATATGAACATTAAAATATATCTAATTTTTTTCCCTTTTTCACTGTCTTTAGTTAAATAAATTAACGCTGTCTCTCCATTCCAAAAAAATCCTAATAAACTAGTAAAAGCAAAGAATGCAATGGCTATCGCTACTATATATGCACCATATCCAATGCCAATATCTAAAGCTGTAGATGTGTTAGCGGCTCCTACTGTTCCCACACTCATACTAGCAGTTGCCCCCTTACCAGCATAAATTGCCTTACCGGTTCCATC
Organism: Fusobacteriaceae bacterium; assembly: GCA_030625925.1. Classification (GTDB taxonomy): domain Bacteria; phylum Fusobacteriota; class Fusobacteriia; order Fusobacteriales; family Fusobacteriaceae; genus Psychrilyobacter. The sequence goes on from DAOUPY010000397.1 coordinate 452, forward strand.
AAATACTTTATATGCACCTGTAATGATGATCATCAATGCTGTTGCTGTACATATGAATATTGAATCAATATAGATTGAAAATGCCTGTACCAGCCCTTGTTTAGCAGGATGTGATGTATCTGCTGCTGCTGCTGCACCCGGTCCTGTTCCCTGCCCTGCTTCATTTGAATAAACACCTCTTTTTACACCCCAGGATATCGCTGATCCTACTATCCCTGCAAATGCTTCTTCCCTTCCAAAAGCAGATTTAACAATTAAAGTTAATGTTGGAATGATATTTTCGGCATTAAGTGCCAACACTATCACCGCAATAATTACATATGCTACAGCCATAAATGGAACTACTATTCCAGCAAATGTTGCTAACCTTTTAGCTCCTCCCAAAATAATGACACATAAGAGTCCTACGATAATTACTCCTGTAACCCATTGTGGAACCCCTGCTGCTACTTTAAAAGTTCCTGCAATTACATGTGATTGAGTAGACGGCATACATATTAACATAGCCAATATTGTAGATAGAGCAAATAAATTTCCATACCAAGTTTTACCGCCTAATAATCCTTTTTTGAAATAATAAGAAGGTCCGCCTCTATACCCGCCTTCAAATTTTTCTTTATATAATTGTCCCAGCGTAGATTCTATATATGATGATGCAGCACCTAATAATGAAATCATCCATAACCAGAATATAGATCCAGGTCCTCCTAATGATATAGCTGTGGCTACTCCTGCGATATTTCCAGTTCCCACCCTTGCAGAAACAGACATACACAGTGCTTGAAATCCACTTATTGAATCTTTAGATCTTTCACCTGGTTTTACATCTTTTCCCAATAATAATCTTATCATTTCCTTTATCATTATAAATTGAACGCCGCTTGTTTTTAAAGTAAAAAACAATCCTGCACCTAAACAAAGATATATAAGCACCGGTGACCAAACAATACTATTTAACAGATTAACTAAATTTTCCATAAACCCCCCTAAGTAATTTCAACAATAAATATAAAATTCTAAATTTCATTTTTCTACTAATAAGAGCTTAGCCCCACTTTCAACGGATGTCAAAACTAAAAACGTACACTCTTTCTTGTTTTAGTGCACTCTAATTAAAGTAATGTTATGGTTTGTGATTTTTTTGTCAAAAAAATTTTAATCTATAATCTGTGGTATTAGAGTCTAAAATTTCGGTATTACAAGACTTTAAAAATGATACAAATAATAAAAATTCAACATATGAACTAAGATATTTTTATTTTTAAATAGTTAATTTCAGATATTTATTTATACTTTTATTTCTTATACTTTTAGCCAATTTATCAACAATTTTAATGATTTATTAGTTATTTTTAATAACTTTTTTTGTGATCCAACTATTTCTATATGAGTTCTATATCGATATTTAATCTCGTATATATATATAAATTTATTTTTTATTCTATTTCAGATTGTACTCCAGACTAATATTAGAATATTAAATTATCTATTTTATTTATTTTTATTTTTAATAACTTTGTATTTTTGAGAGGGATACGTGAAACCGATAACAATTAGTTATATATATTTTTTTTATTTTTTTATAGATAACTAACGTTATTCTCATGAAATTTTAATTTAAAAGATGTAAAATCAATTAAAAACCTTAATGAGGATTTTTTAGAAAAATAAAGTTTTTCTATGTTTTCTTGACAAACTTATTTTTATGGAATATTTTGTATCAAATTAAAAAATAGGAGTGAAATAACATTATGTTTAGATTTTATAATTTTGATGGAGTATAACAACTTAATAGACCTCCTCCTCGATAATTACAATACATATATGTAGTAATTATCGATTAATAACAGGAGGAATAAAATGAATATAGATGAAAAGAAAAAATTTGAAAGATATATTTTAGATGTAGAGAAAGAGTTTACAGGTTGGAGGATTAAATGATATTGATTTAAATCTACTCTTAGGAGCAGATAACTGTCAATATGAAGGTTGGAACTTAGATAAAGCCTGTGAAAACCTTAGATCATGCGAAAAACTTCTGATTAAAGTGATTTAAACACTTTTTCCCTTTCCAAAGACAGGGA
>DAOUPY010000531.1 GCA_030625925.1 Fusobacteriaceae bacterium
CAGGTAATAGGCTGATGTAAGTCCTGCTGGCCCCCCTCCTATTATGGCTACACTTTTTCCATTTTCTTCCTGTCTATTTTCCTGAAACTCTCCCAGTCTTAGGGTCATATCTGAAGCATATCTCTTGAGAGCTCTTACCCCTACCGACTGTTCTAGTTCTCCCCTTCTGCACCTCTCTTCACATGGTCTGGCACATATTTTACCGCATACAAATGACAAAGGATTGGATTGTTTCATGAGTCTATAAGCATCCTCTACCTTCCCATGTTCCATAAGCTCTATATAACCAGGGATATTTACTCCTGCCGGGCATTCATTGATACACTGGGCACTGTAAAGTCTTCTGCATATTGTGGTTCTGCACCTCTTTTCCTTCACATGTTCTAAAAAAACATCATAATATTTTTCTGTCATTTCCCACACTATGTCCTTAATCCTTTTTTCCTTGAAATCCTTAGATGGTTCAATAGTCAGCTCTCTAAGTTTTTGAAAACTGTCCTCTGTCCCCTCTTCGCCCACAAGCTCCTCAGCTATTTCTCTCATTTCCAAAAGATTTTTACCATCTTTCTTCATTGTATTTATACAGTACCTCATAATAAATTTCACATAATCCACCGGACAAAACAAATCATTGAAATATAAAATTTGAAGTTCCTTTCCTTCGTTCTCAATCTCCTCTATAGGAGTATTAAGAAGATCTAATCCATAAAATGTTCCTAGAACCCCTCCTACCTGTATCATAAAAAGTTTCCTTCTATCCTTCATTCCACCTGCATTATCTGTCAAAAGTTTCTTGAGAGTAGTCCTGCCATCTACACTATAATTTCCTTTGCAATTAACGTCACCCAACACCCTTACCTTGAACATAGATTACCTCCTTTTTTTCTTGTTTTAATATTAACATCTCTGTAAAAACCTGGTTATGTTAATTGACATAGTTTCAAAAATTAATTACATTTCAAATAAAAAAAAGGCACATAAGTGCCTTATTTTTACAATCTATTCTTAAGATAATCATTAAATGCCTCTATCAAAGGGACATATATCCTATTTTTCTCCTTGATTATAATTTCAGCTTCTACTAGTTTCTTTACTACACGAAAAAAATTTCTATACTCCAGATTTAAACAGTAAGCCAGATCTGCTAAGGAATTAAACTCTATCTGATATCCATTTTCTTTCAGGTAGAGAAGAAAATAATTTTCATAAGAAACAGCAGTGGATTTTGTGAATACTCTTTCCCCAAATTCCCTAAATTTTTTAGATACATCCAGATACATATATTTCCAAAGAAGGTCATTTTCGTTTAGAGCAGACAGGGTGTCTTTATCTATTCCTAAAAGTTTAACTGCTGTTTTTGCCGTCATATTCACCACCCAGTTTCCGATTGGAAGATCTACTGCCCCTAAAAAATTTCCCGTTCTTGCTATCAAGAGGTGCATAACATTTCCATTTTCAGCCACATAGTTTATGTCTACCTCACCTTCTATTACCAGGTAGATTTTCTTCATCTCTTCATTTGAAAATACTATCTC
>DAOUPY010000141.1 GCA_030625925.1 Fusobacteriaceae bacterium
TATGATGGCAAGATTAAAAGAGCATTACCCTATTGCAGTTGATAGAGTATGTAAACATGAGTTTGTATTATCTGAGCCAAAGCATGAAAGTGTAACTACACTTGATATTGCAAAAAGACTTTTAGATTTTGGATATCATCCGCCAACAATCTATTTCCCACTTATCGTAAAAGGAGCTATGATGTTCGAGCCTACAGAAACTGAGAGTAAAGAAACAATGGATGGATTTATAGATGCTATGATTACCATAAGAAAAGAGATGGATGAAAGTCCTGAAACTGTTCTTTCAGCTCCTAATAATACAATAATTAAAAGAGTCGATGAAGGAAAAGCGGCGAGAGATATAATTGTTACTCACGCTTGGTAATATATAATTTAGATAGAATAATAAAAAAGGAGGAGAATTAATGAGTTTTTTAAATGGTAAATCGGCTAAAGAAGCCATAGAAATAAGTATACTAGAATCTCTTCTGGAAAGAGATGCAAAAATTTGTGATGCATGAGATAGGAAGCAGGCATTATCCGTAGCATTTGCTATAAAGTCTGAACTATCTCTGGATGAGGTAGAAGAAGTTAGAAATTATGTTCAAGATTTAAAAGAGGTAGAATTTTTACTTAACGATAAGGTTAAAGTTCAATTTATAAAAGGGGACGTTAAAGAAAGAAAAAATAAAGCTCTTTTAATTTTTAGATATAAACACTTGGAGGGGTTTTAATGGATCATAAAAAACTTAGAGATATTGATAAAGAGGTCTTCGATCAAATAGTTAATGAAAGAGATAGACAAGAGAATGGAATCGAATTAATTGCATCTGAAAATTTTGTATCTAAAGCAGTGATGGAAGCAGTCGGTTCGGAGTTTACAAATAAATATGCTGAAGGATATCCAGATAAAAGATATTATGGTGGTTGTGAATATGTAGATGTCGTAGAAAAACTTGCTATTGAAAGATTAGGAAAATTATTTGGTTGTAAATATGCAAACGTCCAGCCTCATTCTGGTTCTCAAGCCAACATGGCTGTATATATGGGACTTATAAATGTAGGAGACAAGATCTTAGGTATGGCATTAGATCAAGGTGGACACCTTACTCATGGTCACTTTGTAAATTTTTCAGGTTCTCTTTATGATGTAGTTTCATATAAATTAACTGAAAAAGAGCAAGTTATTGATTATGATAATATTAGGGAAATGGCTCTGAAAGAAAAACCAAAGTTGATTATAGCAGGAGCTAGTGCTTATTCAAGAAAAATAGATTTTAAAAAGTTTAGAGAAATAGCAGATGAAGTAGGAGCATATCTTATGGTAGATATGGCACACATTGCAGGTCTTGTGGCTGCTGGTCTTCATGAAAATCCAGTACCATATGCCCATGTAGTTACATCTACAACTCATAAGACATTACGTGGACCTCGTGGTGGAATTATTATTTCAAACGATGAAGATGTTATGAAAAAAATTAATAAAACTGTCTTCCCGGGTATTCAAGGCGGGCCCCTAATGCACGTAATTGCAGGTAAGGCGGTGGCATTTAAAGAAGCTCTTTCAGATGATTTTAAAGAATATCAAAAACAAGTTGTTAAAAATGCAAAGGCAATGAGTGAAACTCTTATGGAAAGAGGATTTAATTTAGTTTCTGGAGGAACGGATAATCATATGTTCCTAGTTGATCTTCAAAATAAAGGAATAACTGGTAAAGAAGCAGAAAGGTTACTTCTAGAATCAGATATCACTACAAACAAAAATGCCGTTCCAAATGATCCTCAAAAACCTTTTGTAACAAGTGGGATAAGAATAGGGACTCCAGCTGTAACTACTAGAGGGATGAAGGAAAAAGAAATGATTAAAATTGCTAATATGGTTGCAGATATTCTAGAAGGAAAAGAAGGTGAAAATTATAGGAAAGAAGTTCAGGCCTTAGCAGCAGAATTTCCAATAAATAGATAATGAAAGATATAAGAGTTACAGACACAGGAAGGGTACCATATTTAAAATCCTATGATTTACAAATGAAATTTTTCGAGAACTTAATTGCTGATAAAGAAATTTTTGGATACCTTATTATAACTGAGCCTAACCCCACTATAACTAAGGGTATTAGAGGGGAAGATACAGAGATTTTTATCTCAAAAGAGGAAAGGGAAGAAAAAGGAATTGAGCTCATTGATATTAGAAGAGGTGGAAAGGTAACTTTTCACGGTCCCGGTCAAATAGTTATCTATCCTATCTTGAATTTATCTCACTTCAAAAAAAGTATTAAATGGTATATTGAATCTTTAGAAGATGTTGTAATTCTAACATTGGAAGGATTAGGAATAAAAGCTCATAAAAAAGAAGGAATTGTCGGTATTTTTACTGAAAAAGGAAAAGTTTGTGCTATAGGGGTAGAAGTGAAAAAATGGAGAACACTTCACGGTATTGCAATAAATCACGAAGTTGTTCTAGATTATTTTAATAATATTAATCCTTGTGGCCTAAGCGATTTAGGAGTCACTTCAATATTAAATGAAGGTAAAAAAATTACAAGAGAAGATATAATAGATCTCTTCAAATTAAACTTTTCTAAGATATTTGATGTTCAACTAAAAAAATACAGCTCAGAAACTTTCTATGAGGAAATAGGTGAGCTGAATATATGATGTAAAAATAGCTCGAAATTTTGAAATCTTATGCCAAGAAAATGCTGATTTTTTAAAATATATAAATAAATTTTTAGTGCAGCTAGGAGTATTTATTTAATAATAAACGAAAATCAATAAAATCAACCTTAAAAGAGGGCGACTCATAAGTATATTTTCTACTTGAGTCACCCTCTTTTTATTTATATCTAATTTTAATAAATATAATAAAATTCTGTTTAATTTTGCCAAAGAAAAGATTATTTCTGACCACCCTAACAACATGATTTTAAAGATTAAAGTCATTATACTAGATGGTAGTAGAATATGTTTTTGGTTATAGTCTCTAAAAATAATTTTCTTCTTTACAATCTTTTATATACCTCAAAAAAGCGAAGAGGGTAACCCTTTTGGGTCGCCCTCTTTTTTTATTGTACAAACAGTTTTTATGTTGTATAATTTTGGTAACAGACGGAGGGTGATTGACATTAATATGATAGAATTTTTTATAGCCAAAAAACATATTTTAGAAAGAAAAAGACAGAGTATCATAGCTGTACTGGGAGTAGCTATTGGTGTGACGGTACTCACAGTTTCCATAGGAATAGCCAATGGATTAGATAAAAATATGGTGAGCAGCATACTCTCTATAAGTTCTCATATAGTGGCTACAAAAGATGGAGAAGCTATAGATGATTACAGGGAGTTACAGACACAGATAGAGTCGATAAAAGGTGTAAAGGGTGTAGTGCCCCAGATATCCACCCAAGGGATCTTAAAGTATAAGGGAATTTTTGGTTCTTATGTGTCAGGAGTAAAAATAAATGGACTGGATTTTGATGATGCTAAAACAGCCATGAATTTGGATGAAAAAATAGTTGCTGGAACAATGGATATAAAAAAACCTACAGAATTTTTGATAGGAAAGGAATTATTTAATCAGCTGGGAGCAAAATTAGGGGACAAAATTACTGTAGTATCTGCTGACAATAGGGAGATGCATCTGACAATAGTAGGAGTGTTCCAGTCAGGATACTATGAATATGATACCGCTATGATAATAGTGCCGTTACGGGCAGTACAAATTTTATCCTATACTGGTAATATGGTAACTAGTTTAGAGGTTTTCTTAGATGATGTATATAGTGCAAATAAACTTTCGGGGCAGATTCAGATGAAAACCAATCTGAGTACCAGAACTTGGGGAGACCTAAATAGAAACTTATTGGCCGCCTTATCTTTGGAAAAAACAGTGATGATCTTGGTATTTTCATTGATAGTCATCATTGCAGGATTTGTAGTATGGGTAATATTAAATATGCTGGTTAAGGAAAAAACGAGAGATATAGGGATAATGAGGTCTATGGGATTCAGCAGTAACAATATAATGAGAATATTTATGCTGGAAGGGCTTTTTCTTGGATCTTTTGGAATTATAGTTGGGCTCACCACATCAGGGGGGATCCTTTGGTATGTAAAGGACAATACGATAAATCAAATAACTAATATTTATTATTTAAATAAGATACCTGTAGAGATAACTTCTAAGGAAGTATTGGTAATAGTAGGAGCAAATATAGTTATTATATTTTTGTCTAGTATTTTCCCAGCTTATAGAGCAGCTAAATTACAGGTAGTAGAAGCACTGAAATACGACTAATAAGGTTTCGAAGAACAGGGAGATGAGAATGTGAACAATGTAATATTAAAGATAGAGAAGTTAAATAAACGCTATAAAGATAAAAAAAGGGATATACAGATATTAAATGATTTGGATTTTGAGATAAACAGGGGAGAATTTGTTTCGGTACTGGGAAAATCCGGTTCGGGGAAAACTACATTTTTAAATATGATTGGGATGCTGGACAGGCCGGATTCAGGAGATGTCTACTATGCAGGTCAAAATGTGAGTAAGGCACATAGCTCAAAGATAGACCTTTTGAGAAATGAGATGTTGGGGTTTATATTTCAATTTCATTATCTTTTACCAGAATTTACAGCTCTTGAAAATGTTATGCTTCCGGGCCTTATCGGGAAGAAAAAAAGTCGTGAAGAGGTAAGGAAAAGAGCGGCAGACCTTCTTATAGAGATGCAGTTAGGAGATCGTCTAGATCATAAACCGACCGAACTATCTGGAGGAGAAAAACAAAGGGTAGCTATAGCTCGGGCTTTGATAAATGAACCTAAGATAATATTAGCTGATGAACCTACAGGAAACTTGGATGAGGAAACCAGTGAGGTAATCCATGATCTCTTGAGAAAAATATGCAGAGAGAAGAATCAAACTATAATAGTGGTGACTCATAGTACGGAACTGGCGAATATTACAGATAAAAGATACCACCTGACTAAGGGAAAATTAGAGTTAGTAAAATAATTCTCTGATAAACCGAGTCCCTTTCTTAAAGAAAAGGGACTCGGTTTAGAGGGGAAATTGCTATGGAAAGTGACTAAATGAGAGAGGGCCGAATATAAATTTAAATCTTATAATTAACTTTTAGTTACTAATGCTAATTGAGAAGTCTAGTTATAAGTTTTTAGTTTATATGAAATATAACCAGGGGGGCAAGATGAAAAATTTTGAAGAAATACTATCTA
>DAOUPY010000302.1 GCA_030625925.1 Fusobacteriaceae bacterium
GCTGGATTCCGTTAATACAATAGATTTTTCATCATCAAAGTCTCCGTGAAATTTAATAATCTGGGTAAGCATATTATTTAAATTAACTAAATCTCCTACATTGGTTATTTTCTTATAATTTTTTTTGTAGCAGTCATAAGTTCTTTCAATCCACCTGTCATAATTTGTAGTATATATTATAGGAAAGTCTAGATCAAATATTAATTTATGTATCTTGGAGTTTTCAATTTTTATATCGTCGCTATGCCAATTTCTATCCATCCAGCTCCTCAGGGAACCGATATCACCTTTCTTTATCTTATAATACTCTGCCAGGGTCAGTGCATTTCCAAAAGATTTAAAAACTTCAGGTTCATACTCCAATTCCTTTGCGATATAATCTAATAATGAATTCCAGGAAGGCAGCCCCAAATTCATAGATACGCCGGCACCAACAAATAAAATAGCATTTTTATCTTGAATTGACTCAACTAATCCCCTCATAACTTTTCTCCCCTTTTAAGGTATTTAGATTTTTCAAAACATTAAAAATATTAATCATCCTATGGCACGTCATTAAAAATATCCCTAATTTTTTGATTAATATATTTTATTACCTTACCTCTAGTATACCTCCTTTTCTATGATTTAAAAACCTCAGAAAAAAATAAAAGTAAATTAAAAATAGATTTTTTCTTTCTTTTAATGCCTTATTTTTTTAACTGTTTATATATCCATCTGGATATATGGCAGGTGTCATATTTTTAAAGCCTCAGAAACATCTGCTTTATCCTGCTGATAAGTTACTCCGTACCACTTTTCCAAAGTTTTTATTACTTTTATAGTGGTCATTTTCATCTCATTTTACCTTTATATTTAATTGTTCCAAATATCCCTCAGGAGATTCACTGGATAGTTTCCCTCTGCTTTTCCCGATTTAAATTGCATTAGATATCTAAATTTGGTACCATTTATATGACTGTCTAAAGATGATTTTTTTAGACTTATAACAATACAATAATTGGAGGGATTAAATGAAAAAATTAACAAAAATTTTAAATTTAGTACTGGCATTATCGCTTCTACTAGCTGTCGCTTGTGGAAAAGAACAAAGTAAAGATAGTAAAAATAACGAAACACCTGCTAAGAGTAATGAAGTGACGGTATATTCGCCGCTTTTCCCCGATGCTATAAATAGTGTTGTTGATGGTTTCACAAAAAAAACAGGAATAAAAGTTAATCTTGTTGTAGCTGGAACCGGAGAACTACTTAAAAGAGTTCAGGCCGAAAGTGAGAATCCTTTAGGGGATGTTATTTTTGGAGGAGGAGCTGAATCTCTGAATTCATACAAAGAATATTTCGCACCATATAAAAGTGCAAATCATGATAAGATAGATCCTTTATTTAAAGATCCTGAAGATAAATGGTTTGGTTTTGCTGTCTTACCTATGGTTATGATTTATAATACTGATCTTGTAAGTAAGGAAGAAGCCCCTGCTTCTTGGAACGATCTGATCGACCCTAAGTGGAAGGGGGAAATGGCCATGGCTTCTCCTATTAAATCCGGATCTGCCTATACAATCACAGCGACTCTTTTGACTGCTTTTGGAAAAGATAATGAAGCTGGATATGACTTTGTTAAAAAATTTATAGCTAACCTGGATGGTAAAATTTTAGGAGGTTCATCTGCTGTACCTAAAGGTGTGGTAGATAAGGAATATTCTATCGGATTAACCCTGGAAAGTTCTGCCGTTAAATATAAAAATGCAGGCGGACATATAGAAATAGTATACCCGTCTGAAGGTACTTCTGTTGTTGCTGATGGTGCTGCTTTAATCAAAGGTGCTGTCAACGAAGAAAATGCTAAATTATTCTTAGACTATGTAGGAAGTAAGGAGGTACAGACAATTCTAGCTGCAAAATTTAATATCAGAGGAGTCAGAACCGATGTAGTACTTCCAAAGGGATTAGGACCAATTGCAGATATTAAATTACTTGACTATGATTTCGACTGGGCTTCAGAAAATAAAAAGACAATAGTAAAAAGATGGAAAAATATAGTTTCAGGAAGGGAATAAGAAAAAAAATGGGTATTAACATTAAAGATATAACTAAGAAATACGATAATTTTATAGCTGTTAATAGGGCTGATTTAGATATAAAAAGAGGAGAATTTTTTACCATCCTGGGACCTTCAGGTTGCGGGAAAACTACTCTTTTAAGGATGATTGCAGGATTTAACGAGATCACTTCTGGAGATGTTCTTATAAGCGGGAATAAAATAAATAATACTCCTGCTCATAAAAGAAATATAGGAATGGTTTTTCAAAACTACGCTATCTTCCCTCATATGAGTGTATTCGAAAATGTAGCTTACGGATTGAAAGCTAGAAAAGTCTCTAAAATAGAGATAAAAGAAAGAGTTTTAAATGCTCTTGAGATGGTTGAGATGAGAGATCAGGCAGAAAAAGAACCTTCTGAACTTTCTGGCGGGCAGCAGCAAAGGGTAGCTCTTGCCAGAGCTATCGTTATCCATCCTGAGATCCTTTTAATGGATGAACCTCTGTCTAACCTGGATGCTAAACTTAGAGTTAAGATGAGAGGTACTATTAAAAAACTTCAATCTTCTCTGGATATTACTACTATCTATGTAACTCATGATCAAGAGGAAGCATTGGCTGTTTCAGACAGAATTGCAGTTATGAATAAAGGGGTAGTCCAGCAAATTGGAACTCCAGAAGAGATCTATTCCTCTCCTGCCAATATATTTGTTGCTAATTTTATAGGAACTTCAAACTTTATGTATGACACTGCTCTTACAGGAGATCCTGCAAAGATTCTTTCTGTGAGACCTGAAGATACTTTAATTGTAGAAGCAGGTTCTGGAAACATCAATGGAGAAATTACCCTGACTACTTTCTTAGGCGAATGTGTCTCCTACGAAATTACATTGGAAAATAAAGAAGATATAGAAGTAAAAGTATTTTCTAAAGATATCGGGATCAAGCATATCGGAGAGAAAGTTGGAATTCTTTTCCCTGAAGATAAAAGAAAACATTTTGATAAAAGTGAGGAAAGGTAATGAAGATAAATAAACATTTAAACTTCTGGAATATTATTTCCATAATATCTCTGGCACTTATATTTTTGTTTTTGATCTACCCTTCATTTTCACTGGTAAGTGAGAGTTTTATAAGCTCTACAACAGGAAAATTGACTTTAGAAAACTATATAGATTTCTTTTCCCTGCCC
>DAOUPY010000536.1 GCA_030625925.1 Fusobacteriaceae bacterium
GGAAGAAATGGATATAATAAGAAGCAAGATACACAAAAATCTACAAAAGATCGCTGCTGTTAGAAGTGAGGTTATATTTACCCAGAACAAGTGGTATCTATAAAAAATATCCCTGCAAATAAACCCATAATTTTTTTCAAATTAATCTTTTGGTCTATAAGAATCAGAAGAAAAAGTGTAGATTCCAGTTTCTATTCCCTCTTTGCCTTTGGAATGTTTTCCCCCAACAGATAAAATGATAGAGAGTAGTATGCAGGTTATTATGGATAGATTATGGATAAATACCCTTGTAGGAGGTATTGCCAGGTATGAAGATGACCCCTACTACAGAGTCTCAGAGAATACTCCTGGCAACCCGTGGATGGCATTTTACTACATTGAGATAGGTAATAAAGAAAAATCCTTAGAACTACTGAACTGGGTCTCTAAAAAAGGAGGAGATAGATCTATGACATCTAAAGAAAGATTCAATGCCATTTTTAAAAGAGAACCCATTGAAAAGGAGCTGAAGGTTTTAAAGAGAATAGATGATACATGGTATGGAAAACATATAAATTGGGATTCTTCGCTCTTTGTGGACTATTTTTGTGATTATTATTTTGAGATGTATCGTGAAAGTTGTCCCCTAAAGTTTTTTGAGGAAAAATAATATAAATTTATATTCTAAATAGGGTAAGTTGATTTGAAAAAATAAAAAGCCTCTTAACTGCGACTTTTACAGCTAGGAGGGATTTGAGAAGAATTCAAATAAAAAAAGCATACAAAATCTGACATCATAGGAATTGACTAGAAACTCATGATGGAGGTTTTGTATGCATAATAATATCATTAATTTATTAAAATAGAGAGGTGTTAGTATAAATTCCTTACTTCATTCTTCCCATGAGTTGATCTTTTATGTCTTCAAGCTCTACATCCTGATCCTTTAAGAGTACCAGAAGGTGATAAATAAGATCACTTGCCTCATATATAAGTTCTGATTTGTCGGGATTTTTGGCAGCGATAATCACTTCTGCACATTCTTCTCCTACCTTTTTAAGTATCTTATCTACTCCCTCTTTGTACAGATAGCTGGTATAGGAACCTTCCATAGGATTTGCCTTTCTATCTTTTAAAATATCATCCAGAGTAAAAAGCACCTCTCCCATGGTCATGCTTTCTACAGGTGTCACCTTGTTAAAGAAACATGAATTTTTTCCTGTATGGCACGCGGGACCTTTTTGTTCCACCTTTATAAGAAGAGTATCCCCGTCGCAGTCATAGGATATTTCTTTTACTTTCTGAGTATTTCCAGAAGTAGCCCCCTTGTTCCAAAGCTCCTGTCTGCTTCTAGAATAAAACCATGTGTATCCTGTATCAAGAGTTTTCTTATAGCTTTCTTCGTTCATATATGCAAGCATCAAGACCTCTCCGCTGTTACAGGCCTGAATTATGGCAGGTATTAGTCCATTTTTATCAAATTTTATATTTTCCATATTTGCTCCTCTTAAATTATATTCTGATTTCAATACC
>DAOUPY010000325.1 GCA_030625925.1 Fusobacteriaceae bacterium
ACTAAAAATATCATCAGTCCTAATATACAAAGTGTTTTTTTCATTTTTTCTCCTCTTTTAATATGTTTTATGTTCTTCCATATATTTTATCAATTTTTATTCAAAATAACAACTGTCTACAACCTCTTTCAATATAGAAAAATGTATAAAGAATAACGGCATCCGGCTTTCCATAGGTTCCCGAATGAGTATACAGAATATAAAAAAAAAGAAAAAAAGGACTGTTTTGAATAACAGCCTCCTCTTTCATTCTATATTTTTTCAATTATTTATGTTTTTCATCTTATTTGTTATATACCAGCCCAATTCCATCTCCAAAGGGTAGGAGTACAAAATCTTCATTTTCATGTAAATATTCGATAAATTCATTTAATTTTCTTACTATAGTCTTAAATCTTTTAGGGTATTCATTATATAGATATCCTCTGAACATAATATTATCTATGAATATTATCCCATCTTTTTTTAACAATCTATATGAATCTTTATAAAAATCCATATATTTCCCCTTGGCTGCATCTATAAATATAAAATCAAAAGTATCATCTAATTTCGGGATCTCCACAAGGGCATCTCCTAAAATTTGATTTACTCTAGAACTATAGCCCATCTTTTCAAAGTTAACACGAGCTTCATTGTATCTATCTTCATCTATCTCTAGAGTTGTAATGGTAACATCTTCATTTCCCTGTAGCATTACACTTCCTGAATATCCAATAGCTGTTCCAACTTCTAATATATTTTTACTCTTATTAGATTTAATCATAAATTTTAGATACTCTGCTACTTCCTTTGTAACAATAGGTACATTATGTACTTTTGCATATTCTTCCATCTCAAGAATAACTTCATTGTTTTCTTTAATTTTAGAAATTACATACTCATTTGCTTTTATTAAATCATCTATCATAAATATCTCCTTTTTATAAAGAAAAGGCAGATATAAAATCCACCCTTACATATTATTATATTTTCTATTTTTCTATTTTCTTTAATTTAACCATATAGAATCCGTCTAAGAATTCATCGAATATATTTAATCCGCCTAATTTATCAAAACTTCCATTTACATTAGGAGATATCTCTACTTTTTGCACCTCAAAGTTAGGGTTTTTCTGTAAAAATCTAGTTACATTTTCAATATTTTCCTTATTTAATATAGTACAAGTACTATATACTAAGATTCCTCCTACTTTTACCACTTTAGCAGCAGAATTTAATATATCCAGTTGTAATTTAGCTAATTCCTGCACATTTTTCATCTTCTTTGTATAAAGTACTTCTGGTTTCTTTCTAATTACTCCAAAACCACTGCATGGTGCATCCACTAATACCTTGTCAAAAGATTCTGCTCCAAACTCTACATCTACTAATCTAGCATCCATAAGCTCAGCATGAACTATATCTATTCCCATTTGCTTAGTCCTGCTCTCGATTAATTTTAACTTATGCTCATGGATATCAAGGGCTACTATTTCACCATCATTATCCATCATCTCTGCCATAGCCATAGCTTTCCCGCCAGGAGCACTACAAGTATCCAATATTCTTTCCCCTGGTTGAGGATCTAAATATTTAGCAGCTAAGAATGAAGATGCATCCTGAACCGTAATCTGACCTCTTTTGAATTCACTAGTTTCTAGTATCATTCCTGAATCGATATAATAAACATCTTCTACTTTTCTTAATATTTTTATACCTTTAATCTCTAATAATGCTAAAAAGTCTTTCTCATTATAGTTTAATTTATTTATTTTTACACTTATATTAGGGATTTTTTTATAAGACTTCAATATTTCTAAATAATTTTCCTTATGTTCCCACTTGATCTCATCGAAGAACCACTTTGGATAAGATAAAACTATGTCTTCTCTTCCCTCTCCTAATAATTTTTCTATGTCTTCATCTTTTTCTCTGATAAAAGATCTAAGTACACCATTTACGAAACTTCCTATGAATGTCCCGCCTCTTAGCTTGGCTACCTCTACTCCTTCATAAACTACTCCTGCATCATCTGAGTCCATAAATTGTATTTGGTACATAGATAATCTAAGTAAGTTTCTCACCCATAATTTATCTATAGTTTTTACTCTTTTATCTATTGAATAATCTAAAAACATTACATTTCTAATAGTTCCATAAAATACTTCAGTAATAAATCCTTTTTCTCCACGAGTTAATCCCGGAAGTTCTGTCTCTTTTTCTTTAAAATAATCATTCAATAATATATTTGAAAATTTTCCATGCTCATACTGTGATAACAATCCTATTATATCCATTTTTAAACTCAAACTAACACCTCTTTTAATTTATTTGCTAAATATTATACCATAAATCTAAACATAATTATTAATTATATTTTTTTACTTATCCAGAAATTTTATAATCTTTTGAAAATTTAAAGTTTCTAAAGACTTAAATTACGCCTAACTGGATGCAACATCACATTGCTTTTTTACTTAACCTTTATTACTTTTATCTCAAAATTAAGGGTCATTCCTGCATAGGGATGATTCCCATCTACAATCACTTTATCTTCCTCTGAGATAACTTCCTTTATAGTGAAAACCCCTACACCATCATCTGTATCAGCTTCAAATTCCAATCCTTCGTAAAGACCCATCCCATCAAATTCCTCTATGGGCATCTCTATCGTAAGATTTTCATCATATTCTCCATATCCCTTATCAGGAGTTATTTTCACATTAAATTTATCTCCTGCTTTTTTTCCTAAAAGGGCTTCTTCTAACCCTATGACTACAGCTTCATCCCCATAGGTAAAATTTAACTCATCACCTTTGGTAGTTTTATCCAATAAGTTTCCCTTCTTATCTCTCAATATAAACTCCAAAGTTACTTTTTTTCCATTTTCTATCTTCATTTTTAATACTCTCCTTTTTAACTCCTTCCTTGTTAACGTTTTCTCTAAAATTAGAGAAAACTATCGTATCTACTTCGAAGCCTGTA
>DAOUPY010000082.1 GCA_030625925.1 Fusobacteriaceae bacterium
GTGACGCTGCATCCAGTTAGAACATAATTGAGGAGAAATATTAGGAGGAGAATATGAGTATATTTACCGGATCAGGAGTAGCCATAGTAACACCGTTTTATGATGATTATACTATAAATTATAAAAAATTAAATGAACTGATAGATTTTCATGTGGAGAACGAAACAGATGCAATAATAATAGCAGGAACGACTGGCGAATCATCGACAATGGAAATAGATGAACAGGTAGAACTTATAAAAAGATGTTGTGACTACACAAATAAAAGGGTTCCTGTAATAGCAGGAACAGGAAGTAACTGCACAGCAGAGGCTATAAAGTTAAGCACAAAAGCAGAAGAGGCAGGGGCAGACGGGCTTCTCGTTGTAACACCATACTATAACAAAGGTAATAATGAAGGGTTTATCAGGCACTTTAAGGAGATAGCTAAAAATGTGAAAATCCCTATAATCCTCTATAATGTGCCTTCTAGAACGGGAGTTAATCTTTCCATTGAAGTTATAGAAGAATTGAGTAAGGTAGATAATATCGTGGGAATAAAGGAAGCCAGTGGAGACATCTCCTATGTAGCCGAAATCAGCAGAAGGTGTCCCGAAGATTTTGATATCTACTCAGGAAATGACGATATAATAGTACCTGTATTATCTCTGGGAGGAAAGGGGGTAATATCTGTAGTTGCCAATATCGAGCCGAAAAAAACTCATGATATAGTGATGAATTATTTAGAGGGAAGGGTAGAGGAGTCGAGAAATCAGCAGTTGGCTATAAATGGTTTTGTAAATTCATTGTTTATAGAATCTAATCCTATCCCTATAAAAAAAGCCATGAACCTTGCCGGCTATGATGTGGGGCCACTGAGACTTCCCCTCTATGAGATGAGCCAAGGTGCTGCAGCGAAGATGGTAAAAGAGATGAAATGTATAGGCATAAAGGTAAAGTAGAGTTAAAAAATAACGTGACGTTTCATCCGGATAAGCTTTAATTTAGGTTTTTATAATTTTATAATACCTAGATAATAAAAAAATAGGAGTAAACTTATGAAGATAGCAGTTTTTGGTGCAGGTGCCATGGGAAGGTTGGTAGCACAAGGTCTCGTAGAAGACAATAGATTTGAGTTTACAGGGATGATAAACAAAACAGGATCAGGGGAAGGCGTCTATGAAACACTGGATAGTATCCCACAAGATATAGAGGGAATCATCGATTTTTCTCATCCCAGTAACTTAGATGAGCTACTTAATTTTGCCGAATTTAAACAAATTCCAGTACTCATAGCAACAACTGGATTTACAGGAGAAGAAATAGAAACGATAGAAACAAGGGCGGCACAAATTCCTATAATTTTTACCTATAATACTTCTCTTGGAGTTAACCTTTTAGGTGAGTTGGTAAAAAAAATGGCTGGAGCTCTAGGGACCGATTTTGATATAGAAATAATTGAGAAACACCACAATAAAAAACTGGACTCCCCAAGTGGGACAGCTAAATTTTTATTGGATAAAGTGGCAGAAGGTCACAGTGAGGAGTTGTCACCTGTGTACGGTAGAAACGGGATGGCAAGAAGGGAAAAAAACGAAGTTGGAGTGCATGCAATAAGGGGTGGAAGTATTGTAGGGGAACATTCTGTAATCTTCGCTGGAGAAGATGAAGTCATAGAGATCAAACACGAAGCACTGTCTAAAAAAATATTTGTCAGAGGAGCACTGACAGGGATAAACTTTTTAAAGGATAAAAAAAATGGCCTCTATACAATGAAAGATGTATTGGGACTTTAACGGATCAATGATAGGTCAGAAAATAAGACCTAAATAATAATAAAATTTAATGAAAAAAGAGGAGAAATCATGGAGAATTTAAATAGTGCAAGAGAAATAATAAACTACATAAGAGACTCAAAGAAGGTAACACCGGTAAAAGTATATATAAATGGTGATTTTCAAAATCTTAACTTTGAAGGATGTAAAGTTTTTGGAGAGGGTAATTCTAGAGTCATTTTTGGAGAGTGGGAAGTAATAGGAAGAATAATCCAAGAAAACGAGAACTCTATAACAGATTATGAAATAGAAAACGACAGAAGAAATTCCGCTATCCCGACTTTGGATCTTAAAGATATAGATGCAAGAATAGAACCAGGAAGTATAATCAGAGATAAGGTAACCATCGGAAATAATGCTGTAATTATGATGGGTGCCAGTATAAATATCGGGTCAGTAATCGGGGCAGGAACGATGATAGATATGAATGCTGTATTGGGAGGAAGAGCCATTGTTGGTAAAAATTGTCACATTGGAGCAGGTGCAGTTCTTGCAGGTGTGATCGAACCATCTAGTGCCACTCCTGTAATAGTCGAAGATGATGTACTTGTAGGTGCTAATGCAGTGGTATTGGAAGGCGTTAGAATAGGTAGAGGAGCGGTAGTCGCAGCTGGAGCTATCGTAACTGAAGATGTAGAACCAGGTATGGTAGTAGCTGGAAGTCCTGCAAGAGTTATAAAGAGAGTCGATCAAAAGACTATTGATAAAACTCAGCTTGAAGAAGATCTGAGAAAGTAGGGGGATAAATATGGAAATAAATTCTAAATTAAAAGAATTAGAACCTAATTTTATAAGACACGTATTAGCGAGATGTCAGGAGATGGAGGATTCTATAAACCTAACAGTAGGAGAACCGGATTTAAAAACTTCAAAAATAATTTTGGAAAAATCGGCAAAATATATGCTTGAAAACCAATTATACTATGCTCCGTTAGGAGGAGTTTTAGAATTTAGAGAAGAGATCGCAAAGTTTTATAATAATCAATATGGTTCTACTTACGATAGAGAGAATGTCTTGGTTACGGTAGGAGCGACGGAAGGGATTTCAACAGCATTAAGAACTATACTAAATCCAGGTGATGAAGTAATAGTTGTAAAACCAGATTATCCATTATACAGCGGTCTTATTACATTATTAGATGCTAAAACTGTTTATGTAGATAGTACGACAAATGGCAATAAGGTCAATGCCGATATTTTAAAGAAGGCAATTACCTCTAAAACTAAAGCAATTATACTGAATTATCCATCGAATCCATGTGGAACAATTTTATCTCAAGAAGAGGTCGAAAAAATTTCTAGACTTGTGGTGGAACATAACATATATTTAATTTCAGATGAAATATATAGTGAATTAGTTTTTTCTGGAAATAAATTCTATTCTCCAGCTTCTATAAAAGAGGTGAAAGATAATTTGATCGTAGTAAATGGGTTTTCTAAATCCCATTCTATGACAGGATGGAGAATAGGTTATGTATTATCTAATAAAACTCTTCGAAATCATCTCTTAAAAATAAGCCAATATACTATCAGTACCCCTTCTACTCTTTCACAATACGGGGGAATAGTGGCTTTGAAAGAAAGTATTAATTTAGAACTAAACTTAAAAGAATATGAAAAAAGATCATTAGACCTATATAATATGTTAAAAAAAATAGGATTTGAAGTTATAAAACCTCAGGGAACATTTTATATATTAGCTGATTATTCTAAATTAAGTACTTTGAATTCTTTGGATTTTTCTATGAAATTATTAGAAGATACAGGAGTGGCAGTAGTTCCTGGGAAATCCTTTGGAGCAGAGGGTTGTATTCGTCTGTCCTGCACTAAAAACTTAGATGTCTTAAGGGAAGCAGGCAAGAGGTTGGAGGAATATTTTAAAGATTAAATTTAATCAGTATTAAAAAAGGTAGAATTGGATTTCCAATTCTACCTTTTTTAATACTAGTGAAATCTCCATAAGAAGGAAGAATTACTTTCTTATATCAGTTACATTCATCTTAATTGCATCGAATTTACACTTATCAAAACAAAGACCGCAGCCAATACATTTTTCCTGGTCAACTTTATGCTTTTCTTTAACTGCTCCTTCAATACAATCAACCGGACATACTCTTGCACAAGCTGTACAACCAATACATTTTTCTTCGATTATTTCGGCTTTCTTAACCTCTTTAATCTCGTTTATTATTGCATTTGTCGGACACTTCATCGAGCAAAGCCCGCAGTTGATACAAAGATCAGGATCAATCTTAGCCAAATTATTTTCAATACTAATCGCTTTTTTTATGTTTCCATCAGCATCTTTTACTTCTACCGGACATGCCTTTACACACATTCCACATGCAATACATGCTACAGTACAAGATTTTCTAGCTTGAGCACCCTTATCCTTAGAGTTACATAATACCGTTACTTTTTGATTTTCAGGCATCATCTCTATGATATTTTTAGGGCATTCCTTCACACACTTAGCACATGAGATACATTTTTCCTCATTTATAACCGCGATCCCTCTTGCATTGATCTCTATTGCGTCAGCTGGACATACTTTTACACAATCTCCATATCCTAAACAACCATGCCAGCATGACTTATCTCCACCAAAATAAAGAGTTGCTGTAGCACATGTCTTCATCTCAGTATCTAAGTTATATACCTTAGTTGTCTTAGAGTTGTCTCCCTGACACTTTACTCTGGCTACCTGCTTTATAGCACTAGGATCCGCACCTTCTCCACCCATAAGAGCTGCTATATCATTTACAACCTGTGCACCACCAGGGGCACATAGAGCAGGATTAGCACCTTCTAATGCTACTGCCTCTGCATATGCTCCGCATCCAGGGTATCCACAAGCTCCACAATTGGCACCAGGTAATATATCCATTATTTTTTCAACATTAGGATCTATCTCTACCTCAAATTTCTTTGAAGCAAAGGCTAAGAATAGTCCCATAGTAAGACCGATCCCTCCTAATACTAATACAGCGTATATCATTTCTAACCTCCAAATCTATGTCATAGATTAATTATTTTAATTATATTTTCATTCCAGAGAATCCCATAAATGCCATAGCTAATAATCCAGCTGTGACGAAGGCTATTGCTACACCTTGGAATGGTCTTGGTACATCTGCATACTCTAATCTTTCTCTTATTCCTGCAAGTAAGATTAGTGCCATAGTAAATCCTATTGCTGCTGCCATACCATTTACAACAGTTTCAATAAAGTTATACTTCTCTTGAATATTTAAAATTGCTACCCCTAGTACCGCACAGTTAGTTGTGATAAGTGGTAAAAATACTCCTAAAGCCTTATAGAGATTTGGAGAAGTCTTTTGTACTGCCATCTCAACAAATTGTACCAATGAAGCTATTATTAATATAAACGCTATTGTCTGTAAATATTCCAATTCAAAAGGAACCAATAGATAGTTTTGTACTACCCAGGTTACTGCTGATGCCAGTGTCATTACGAAAGTAACAGCCATCCCCATCCCTATTGAAGATTCTACCTTTTTAGAAACACCCATGAAAGGACATATCCCCAAAAATTTAGCAAATACAAAGTTATTTATAAATATAGAACCAAATATGATTCCAAATAAATTTCCTAAATCCATCGATTATCCCTCCTTTTTCATCTTAATATAATTTTGTGTCGCTATGATAAAACCAATTGTTATAAATGCTCCAGGTGCTAATATGAATATTAACGCCGGTTGGAATGTAGGAGGAGTCAGTTGTAATCCGAAGAAACTTCCATTTCCTAAGATTTCTCTGATAGCACCTAATACTGTCAGTGCCAGAGTGAATCCCAATCCATTTCCAATACCATCTAATAATGAAGGAAATACTCCATTTTTAGAAGCAAAACTTTCAGCTCTTCCCAAGATTATACAGTTAACAACTATTAGAGGTAAAAATAACCCTAATACTGCATATAGATTTGGAAGGTACCCCTGCATTACCATCTGTACGATAGTTACTAAAGTAGCTATTACAATGATATAAGCCGGTATTCTAACCTTTGCTGGTATCAAGTTTTTTATAGCTGATATGATTACATTTGAACATGATAAAACCACCAGTGTTGCTAGTCCCATTGCCATACCATTGACAGCTGAGTTAGTTACACCTAGTGTAGGACATAATCCAAGCAACAATACGAATACTGGATTTCCCTTAATTAATGGATCTGTTAAAAGCTTTATATAGTTATTCTTCGCCATTAGTTTTTCACCTCTGCTTCAAATACTTTAGTTGATTTTTTTACTCCGGTAAATACAGCCATAGGAGATATTGTAGCTCCTGCAAAACCGTCTATACTTTTTTCAAATTGATAAGATTCATCTCTGCCAACCCAAAGAGCCTGCCAATCAGCATCGTCTATATTTGTTCCAAGTCCTGGAGTTTCTGACTGCCCGGTAACCTTTAGACCAGTGATAGTTCACTTTATATCCAATCCCAATACGAAAGTTATTACACCAGAGTATCCGTTAGTTTTTACAGTACTTGCATATCCTACTAAGTTTCCTGCAGCGTCATAACCTGGAATAAATGTTTCCTCTCCAGCTGTTATTTCCTCTGTCTCTTTAAATTCTGATGCCAAAGGCAGCACTTGTTTTCTAGCTTTATTTACTATCTCTCTATTGATCTTTTCTATTTGTGGTGCAGTCATTGTATTTACACTGGATAATAATCCAGCTGCAATTGCTGCTATTACCAATAATACAGCACCATAATGTACTAATCTATTCATTATTTTGCTACACCTCCAAACATCTTTGGTTTCGTGTATTTATTTATAAGTGGTACAACTCCATTCATGATTAAGATAGAGTATGCCATACCTTCAGGATATCCACCTTTAAATCTGATTAAAGTTACTAAAAGACCTATTCCAAAGGCAAATATCATTTGACCTTTTTCAGTATATGGAGAAGTTACCATATCTGTTGCCATGAAGAATGCTCCTAAGAATAATCCTCCAGATAACATATGCATTATCGGATCTCCACCGAATAAAAATGCTCCTATTCCTACAGTTCCTATTATCACAGCTGGTACTTTCCAGTTTACCTGCCCTCTATAGATTAAGTAAGCTCCACCTATTAATA
>DAOUPY010000116.1 GCA_030625925.1 Fusobacteriaceae bacterium
AACATTTAAAAATAATTCTCCTTTTTTTCTTCTGTCTTTTTTTCTCTGAAGATTCTTTAAGTAAAGTTTTCCCTTGTCGGTTATAACCCTTCCTCTATACCCGTCTTTTAAAGTAAAGCCAATATTATCTAAATTGAAAAGAATTCTCCCAATAGTTGCCTCACTGATATTTATCTTTAAATTTTTAAGTTCTCTTTTTATTAGAGAAGCCCCTGTAGGTTTTTTATGTTTTTCAAGGAGTTTCAATATAGAGTAATCGTAGTTTACATCATCATTATTCACTTTTTTTTTCACCTCGATTTATTTGATTCCATTTTAATTATACTTCAATTTTATCTAAAAGCAAAATTTCGCTACTCATCTATGAGGGGTGTTTTAAATCTGCAGAACAAAAACTTCAATTTTAAGACACTTCGATTAAACTCGTTGAAAATACATAAAGTGAAAAAAACAACAATATTTATTTTATAGATAATAAAAATAAATATTATTTTTAGGTTGCTTTCACAGATAATCTCAGCCATATACTTAACTTGTAATCATTTTACTAGTTAGATAAAAAAAGGAGGTTATAAGATGAGGATAGTTGATCATCCCATACTGGGGAAGGAAGAAAGGACAAACAATGTGACTATTTATTACAATGGGAAGCCTTTAAATGCTTTGGCAGGTGAAACAATAGCGGCAACTCTTATGAGTGCGGGAATAAGAAAATTTAGAAAAACTCCTAAATACAAGAGGGATAGAGGAGTTTATTGCGGGATAGGAAGATGTACAGACTGTGTTATGGTAGTAAATGGGAAACCAAATGTCAGAACATGTGTAACTCCTGTAGAAGAAGGAATGAGTGTAGAAACACAGATTGGATATGGAAAGGGGGAGGAGTAATGAAAGAAACTCAGGTTGTAATTATAGGCGGCGGTCCTGCAGGTCTTGCTGCAGGCATAGAAATTGCAAAATCCGGGGGGAAAGTTACTGTTTTAGATGAAAATAAAAAACCCGGAGGACAGCTTTTTAAACAAATTCATAAGTTCTTTGGTTCTAGGGAACATCTGGCAGGAACCAGGGGATATGAGATAGGAACAAAACTTTTGGAGGAAACGAAGGAATTGGGAGTGGACGTTATACTGGATGCTCCTGTTTACGGGATATTTGAGGGGAAGACAGCGGTTTACTCAAAAGATGGAAAACAGCATCAAATAAAAGGAGATAAAATCATCCTTGCAACAGGGGCTACAGAAAATACCCTTGCTTTTCCAGGATCTGATCTCCCTGGTGTTATGGGAGCTGGAGCCGCTCAAACAATGATAAATGTAAATAGAGTACTTCCAGGAAAGAAAGTTCTTATGGTCGGATCAGGGAATGTAGGATTAATTGTTTCCTATCAGTTGATGCAGGCCGGAGCCGATGTAGTTGGATTGGTAGAAGCAGCTCCAAATGTAAGTGGATACGGTGTTCATGCTTCTAAGATCAGCCGCGGAGGAGTTCCTATTTATACTTCTCATACTGTAAAAAGAGCCATGGGAGATGGGGAAGTCAGTAAGGTAGAGATCTGTGAGCTGGATGAAAAATTTCAAATGGTTGAAGGGACGGAGAAGATTTTAGATGTCGATACTATCTGTATTGCTGTGGGACTCAGTCCTATGTCTGAAATAGCCTGGACTATTGGCTGTGACTTTACATTTATTCCTTCCTTTGGGGGACATGTTCCGAAACACAATGAAAATATGGAATCTACTCTTCCGGGAATATATGTTTCAGGAGATATTTCAGGAGTGGAAGAAGCAAGTTCTGCCATGGAAGAGGGGCGTCTAGCTGGTATAGCGGCTTCAGAGGCTTTGGGACTTTATAGTGAAGAGAAAGCCAAAGAACTTAAAGACCAGGTATGGAAGAGATTAAATGCATTGAGAGATGGAGAATTTGGTGAAAAAAGAAAATTGTCTAAAAAGATTCAGATAAGTAGATATATGGAGGATGCGAATGAATAGAGGAGTAAAGTTTACGGGAGTTCCTTCCATGGAGGAGATAAAAGCCTGCCCTGGATGTCCAAGTGAGGAAAGATTTGAAAAAGGGCCTGTTGTAGCAATAGAATGTGTTCAGAAGATACCGTGTAATCCCTGTGAGGCTGCCTGTCCCTTTGGTGCAATAGAGGTGGGGAGTTCGATTACAAACCTTCCTAAATTAGACGAGGAAAAATGTATAGGGTGTGGGATATGTATTCCAAAATGTCCCGGATTAGCTATCTTTAAAATTCATAAAAACTACAGTGAAAAAACTTCAACGGTAGAATTTCCATTTGAATATCTTCCCCTTCCTGAAAAAGGAGACCAGGTGCCTTGCGGGAACCGGTTTGGAAAATATATCGCTGATGGTAAAGTATTGGATGTAAAAAATGAGAAAAAAAATGATGGTACAACTCTTATCAGCGTAGAAATTCCAAAAGAATATTTTATGGAAATAAGAACCATCTATAGGGGGTAAAAATAATGTGTGATGATAAAGTTTTTGTATGCAGATGTCAGGAAGTAACGGTAGAAGATGTAAAAGAAGCTATAAAAGATGGGGCTACAACTGTAGCCGGGATAAAAATAAGAACTCATGCAGGAATGGGTCTCTGTCAGGGAAGAAGTTGTGGAAAGATTATTGCCAGAATGCTCTCCGAAGTAGAATCTCCGGAAAAAATAACTCCAGGTTCATCCAGGCCGCCTGCAAGGGTAGCAAAGATAAGTGAATTTTTGGAGGTGAAATAGCGGCTATGAACGATAAAAATATAAATGATACAGATGTAATAGTAATAGGTGGAGGCGTAATCGGTACTTCTATAGCCTATAACCTGTCTAAAAGAGGAAAAAAAGTAACTCTCTTCGAAAAATATGATCATGCCAGAGGTGCATCGGGTTCTAGTGACCAGCTGGTATTGATGCAGTCTAAAAAACCAGGGGTGCATTTAGCCTTGGCTCTTGAAAGTTTAAAGATGTATAAAAATTTAGAAGAAGAATTAGGAGAACCTATACACTTTAGACAAAAAGGCGGTATGATTCTCATTGAAAATGAGCAAGAGATGGAGATAATGAAGGGATTTGTAGAAAAACAGAAAAAAACAGGGCTGGATGTTGATATTATTTCACTGGATGAGGTGAATAAACTTCAGCCGGGAATCTCTCAGCATATTATAGGAGCCACTTACAGTCCCATGGATGGAGAAGTTGATCCTATAGCCTTAAATATAGCTTTTGCAAAGGGAGCTAAGGCCAATGGAACTAAGATAATGCTGGGAACGGAAGTAAAGGATATAATTACAGAGGGGAAAAAAGCAATAGGTGTAGAGACTTCCAAAGGGAAATTTTATGCTCCTGCTATAATTAATGCAGCCGGCGTATGGGCTCCCCTCCTATGTGAGAAATTAGGAATAGAAGCTCCTATAAAACCAAGAAGGGGTCAAATCTGCATAACCGATGAAGTGGATTATTTTATAGATATGCCTATTCTTTCAGCAAAATATATGATGGCAAAACATAATCCGGATCTTTTAAAGGATGCTCCTGAAATGATTGCAAAATTAGGAATAGGACTTGCACTCAGTCAGTCTCCAAAGGGAAATATCATGTTTGGAGCTACAAGAGAATTTGTGGGTTATGATAAAAACGTTACCTATGAAGGGATCGGAGAGGTAATTAGAAATGCAGTTACTTATTTTCCTCAGTTAAAAGACATGAGTATAATAAGAACTATGGGAGGATTGAGACCATTTACTCCAGACGGTCTTCCCCTCATCGGATGGACTAAAATAGAGGGGTTTTTTATGGCTGCAGGTCATGAGGGAGACGGAATCGCCCTGGCTCCAGTAACCGGAAAAGTTGTGGCAGATCTTATCATGGATGGGAAAACATTCGTGGATATGTCGGGCTTCGATCCAAATCGTTTCCAAAAGTAAGGTGCTAAAATAAATTTATTCGAATCATTGATGATAAGATAATAATTAGGAGGTATTTTTATGGGTCGTATTTTTTATATTGTTCTAGCTACAGCAGTGGTGCTCCTGGGAAGTGGGGCTATATCGGTATATATAGGTAAAAAGTTTAATACCAGTGAAGACTGGGATGTAGGGGGGCGTTCACTTCCCCTATATGTTACTGTAGGTTCACAATTTGCAACCGTTATGGGTGGCGGAATGTTGGTAGCCCATGTAGGATTAGGATATAGTAGTGGTTGGGCAACTCTGACCTACGGTATACTTTTATCGGGAGTAATGTTTATATTAAGTTTCTTTGCTCAGTGGCTGAGGACTCAGGAATTTACAACTATTCCAGATATTTTAGAAAGATTTTATGGTAAGAGCAAGGCTCTTACCATAGTGGCTGTATTAGCCACTATAATAGTTCCCTTTGGTTGGATTTGTACACAGTTAGTGGCAGTTTCAAAATTATTTTCAAATTTATTGGGCGTATCACCAGTTATATTGATAATTATCTTTGCAGCCATCAGTTTACTCTTTGTTCTTCCAGCAGGATTAGCGTCGGTAGCCTGGACAGATTTTATCTTCAGTGCTTTTATGATTGTGGTATCCATAGGTTCTCTTGTATTTGCGTTTAAGATGGGAGGAGGGATCACCAATATTTTTTCAAATCTTCCCGCCGAGACAAAGGCTTTTCCTCAGAGTATGACATCGGTAGGCTGGCCAACCATATTACTCTGGATGTTTGCAATACTTCCAGGAGGATTAACCAATCAGATGTATTATCAAAGGATAGGAGCTGTTAAAAATATAAAGGACGCTAAAAAAAGTCTTATATATAGTGGAATATTAATCTTATTGGCCGAATTTTGGGCAATTTATTTAGGATTCTCAATCAGAAGTATGGCACCTAATCTACAACCAGAGATGGCATCGGCATGGTTTTTAAATAGATTACCGATATGGTTTTTAGCTATATATTCAGGATTTCTTGTAGCGACTATTATCTCCACTATAGATAGTGCTATCCAAACAGTTGTGGTTAATTTTACCACAGATATTTTAGGGAAGGTAATAAAGACAGATACTATGAGTTCAAAAAAACGTTTACATATTTCAAGGTTATTTGCAGTAGGTGTAACAGCTGCGGCTGTTATTATAGCCATAATATTCCCTGAAGCATTAAAACTTTTAGTTCTTACCTATGCATTCTCAGCTTCGGTATTATTAGCTCCTATATTTTTAGGTTATTTTTTTAAAGAATCAAATTTTTTAACTGTTCAAGGAGTAGTAGCAAGTATGAGTTTAGGATTCTTAGCATGCCTGTCAGGATTTTTATTAAAAACAACTATACCATATGTACTTTTAGGAATAATCACTTCATTTATTTCACTGCTCGTTGTGAGTAAGTTTACTAAAAGAGAATCTGAAGTGGCTAAAGAGGAGTTTGACTCTTAGTACTAGATAAGATTTAAAGATATGCAATATTTGTAGAATTTGATTTGTCGTTAATATAATATTATACAGTATAGAGGAGTGAATTGAGTGGGGATTAAAAGACATAATACTAAAAAAAGAATGAGTCATGCAGTGATTCATAATAATGTAGCTTATTTATGCGGACAGGTTCCTAAAGATGAAACTAAGGGAATGGCAGAACAAACAAAAACAACTTTAGAAAAAGTAGATCAGCTTTTGGCTGAGATTGGAAGTCATAAGAGCAAGATTCTTTCGGCTACAGTTTATATTAAAGATATGGACCAATTCAAAGATATGAATGAAGTCTGGGACAGCTGGGTGGAG
>DAOUPY010000167.1 GCA_030625925.1 Fusobacteriaceae bacterium
CACATTGTAGAAGTATTTGAAAGCCTTGGGATGGAGATAAGAGATATATCAGGGAAGGAATACGGAGTTTTAGGAATAGTGGGAGATACATCAAAATTAAGTATAAGAGATACGGAAGCATTAGAAGGAGTAGAAAAGGTGACGAGAATACAAGAACCATTTAAGAAAGCTAACAGAAAGATGCAAGAGGAATGTACAATAATAGATGTAAATGGGATAAAAATTGGTGAAGGAAATTTTACTATTATGTCTGGACCTTGTTCAGTAGAATCAAGGGACCAAATTTTGGAAGTGGCAAGATCAGTAAAAAAATCAGGAGCTCAAATCCTCCGTGGAGGAGCATATAAGCCGAGAACTTCTCCATATGCTTTCCAAGGAATGGAATTAGAGGGGCTAGAACTATTAAAGGAAGCCAGAAAAGAAACTGGGATGCCAATAGTAACTGAAATTATGTCGGTAGATCTAGTGGAAAAATTTGTTGAAGAAGTGGATATAATCCAGGTGGGAGCTAGAAATATGCAGAACTTTGATCTGTTGAAAGCACTTGGGAAGATAGATAAGCCAATTTTATTAAAAAGAGGATTATCGGCTACCATCGAAGAATGGTTGATGTCTGCTGAATATATTATGGCAGGAGGAAATGAAAAAGTAATCCTATGTGAAAGAGGAATCAGAACATATGAAAAATATACAAGAAATACATTGGATCTAAGTGCAGTCTTGGCAGTAAAAAAATTGAGTCATCTGCCAGTAATTGTAGACCCGAGTCACGCTACAGGAAAAAGATGGATGGTTAAAAAGTTAGCCATGGCAGCAGCAGCAGTAGGAGCAGACGGATTGATGATAGAGGTACACAATGATCCTGAAAATGCCCTATGCGATGGAGCACAGTCACTTAGACCAGAGCAATTTGAAGAATTAGTGGTAGATGTTAAGAAAATATTAGAAGTAGTTGGGAAAAAGATGTAAAACTTAGTCACAAATTACACAAATTAACACGAAAAAAATAATATAAAAAATAGAAAACTGGACACAGAGATGCACGGAGAAAAAGAGAGTATACGAAGAAAAGCTCTGTTAAACTCTGTGTCGAAATAAGTTCTTTCTCCCTGACATTTAGAAATAACTTTTTATTTATAAGAGATTTCTAATAATCGTCACCCGGGAGAGAGTGCCGATAGGCAAGAGAGGGTAAAAGGGAGAAAATTATGAAACAAAAAAAGACATTAAGTATAGTAGGCTTAGGACTTATAGGTGGATGTTATGCTAAAACCTTGAGAGATGAATTTGATATGATCTATGGGATAGATCTAGATGAAAGAGCACTCTCCTATGCAGAATCTGAAGGTATAATAGATAAAGGGTTTGTAGATCCTAAAATCCCTCTATCTGAAAGTGACCTAATAGTAATTTGTCTCTATCCTAACCTAGTGGAAGAGTTTGTAGAGAAAAATATTGATAACTTTAAATCTGATGCAGTTATCACAGATGCAGTAGGAGTAAAGGGAGATCTGATAGATAGAATAATGGGAAAACTTCCATCAGATATAGATTTTGTAGGAGCTCACCCCATGGCAGGAAGGGAAGTACAAGGGGTATGGAACTCCAGTGAAAAAATATTTAGTGGGGCGAACTTTATAATAACTCCTCATCCTCTGAATCATGCTGAAAATTTAGATTTAATAGAAAAGTTAGCATATAAGATGGGATTTAAGACAGTTACTCGAATAACTCCTAAAAAACACGACGAAATAATATCCTTTACCAGCCAGTTAACCCACGCCATAGCAGTTGCCTTAGTTAATTCAGATGAAAAAAACTTTGATACCAATGTATTCATAGGAGATTCATACCGGGATCTTACTCGTATAGCCATGATAAATGAAGAGCTATGGGACAAACTGTTTATGGGAAACAAGGTAAATCTCATAAGAAAGATAGAAAAATTTGAAGAGAGTTTAGATATAATAAAAACTTCTATAAAACAAGGAGATAGTGAATCCCTAAAAGAAGAGTTCAGGAAATCTACTGTGAGAAGAAAGGAGATATCTTAAAAATGGAAAAATTACATATAAATTTAGATGAAAAATCTTATGATATTTTTATAGAAAGGGGAGTATTTGAAGAGGCAGGGAAATATATCTCAGAAGTCTATAAAAAGAAAAAAATAGTTGTAGTGACAGATACAAATGTGGATAAACTTTACGGAGACCAATTATTAAAAACTTTGGAAATGTCAGGTTATACACCTGTAAAGGTCGTCTTTGAAGCCGGAGAAGAAAATAAAAATTTTGAGACCCTGACCGAGGTATATGAAAAAATAATTGATTCAGAGATAAAAAGAGGAGATCTTCTCATAGCTTTTGGTGGTGGAGTTGTGGGAGATTTGGCAGGATTTGCAGCTTCTACAATATATAGAGGAATAGACTTTATCCAGATACCAACTACACTACTAGCTCAGGTAGACAGTAGTGTAGGAGGGAAGGTTGCAGTGGATACAAGGAGGGGTAAAAACTTAGTTGGAAGTTTTTATCAGCCAAAGATGGTAATTATTGATCCTGATCTGCTTAAAACCCTGGATGAAAGGGAAATAAGGAGTGGGATGGCTGAGGTAATAAAATACGGTGCTATCTATGATAATGAATTTTTTGAATATCTGCTGGGGAAGGAAGGTCTAAAGGATTCCATGGTAGATATTGAAAAGATTATTAAAAAATGCTGTGAGATAAAGGCAAAAATAGTAGAGATAGATGAGCTGGATATGGGCATACGTATGATATTAAATTTTGGTCATACTCTGGGTCATGCTATTGAAAAATATTATGATTATACAAAATATACCCATGGAGAGGCAATTTCTATAGGTATGTATGAGATAACAAGGTTAGGAGAAAAGTTAGGAATAACAAATGCTGGGGAATCGAAAAAAATAAAAGAAATTTTGACAAAATATGGACTTCCCATAGAAGATAGGGTTGAAATAAAAGATCTTATAGAAATTATGAAAACAGACAAAAAAAATATATCAGGAATATTAAATTTTATATTTTTATCTGAAATAGGTAAGGTAGACATAAAAAAAGTAGCAGAGGAAGAGATTGCCAATAAACTACTTAAATAAAAATTATGCCTGTCTGCAACGTCACGTTGCTTTTGTAAATAGTAAATTTGTAGTGTAGGAGGGTAGAAATGAAGGTTAGGATAATTCCAAACAAATTAAAAGGGGATGTAGTGATACCACCATCTAAAAGTCTAGCACATAGAGCTATAATTGCCGGATCATTAGCTGAGGGAAAGAGTGTGATAACAAACCTTAATTTTTCAAATGATATAGCAGTAACAACTCAGGCTATGAAAGATTTAGGAGTAGACATAGAAGTATTTGAAGATTATGAAGTTATTACAGGATCTAAAAATCTAAAGAGGGTAAATAGTACTATAAATTGCGGGGAATCAGGATCTACAATTAGATTTATGATACCTATATCTCTATTGGCAGATGGAGAAATAACCTTTGTAGGAGAAGGAAGATTAACTACTCGACCACTGAATGTATTTCATGAAATTTTTGATAAACAGGGGATAAGATACAGCCGAGGTGTAGAAGAATTGCCCTTAACTATAGATGGGAAATTAAAATCAGGCAGATTTGAAGTAAGAGGAGATATAAGTTCTCAATTCATAACAGGTTTACTCTATACACTGCCAAAATTAGATGGTGATTCTGAAATAATTATAACTACTAACTTGGAATCGAAAGGTTATATAGATCTAACTTTAGATATTTTAAATAGATTCGGCATCAAAATAATCAATGAAAATTATGAAAAATTTATCGTTCCTGGGAATCAAAGGTATAAGGCACATGATTACAGGGTAGAGGGAGATTTTTCCCAGGTAGCATTCTGGCTGGCAGCTGGATTTTTAAATGATGGTATGAATTGTCTTGGAATGAATCCAAATTCGCTGCAAGGTGACAGGGAAATAATAAAGATATTAAAAGATATGAGTGGAGACCTGACAATAGATGAAAATACAATAAGTATTGTTGGAAAGAAATCAACGGGGACAGTAATTGACCTCAGTCAATGCCCAGATTTAGGGCCTATAGTAACAGTATTAGCCAGCCTCAGTGAAGGGACTACCAGGATAATAAATGCTGGCAGGTTGAGGATAAAGGAATCTGATAGGATAACGTCTATGACAACGGAACTGAATAAATTAGGTGCTGAGATAGTAGAAACTAAAAATGGAATGATTATAGAGGGAGTAAAAAACTTAAAGGGTGGAGTAGAAGTAGATGCTTGGAATGATCATAGAGTAGCCATGGCCTTGGCAGTAGCCAGCAGCAGATGTGATGAACCTATTATCCTGACAGGTGCAGATTCAGTAAATAAATCATACCCGAATTTTTGGAAAGATTTTGAAAAATTAGGTGGGGAAATACAAATAATAGAGGAATAAGAAAAGGCGAAAAACTGAAGTCACGAATGACAAAAATTATCACGAAGATGAGATAATTTCTATGTATCTCAAATAGAATCGTATTCTATGATTCCGAAATATCTATTGATAATCTGTGTTATCTGTGTCAAAAAAGGAGGAGTCATGGGTTCAACTTGGGGAAAAAATATAAAACTGTCATTGTTTGGGGAATCCCATGGTGTTGGAATAGGAATTACTATTGATGGATTGCCGGCAGGGGTGGAGTTAGATCTGGATTCAATAAAATTAGAGATGCAGAGACGTGCTACAGGTAAAAATGAACTTACAACAGCTAGAAAAGAAGCTGATACTTTTGAAATTTTAAGCGGATAT
>DAOUPY010000125.1 GCA_030625925.1 Fusobacteriaceae bacterium
AGTCACAACATTTTTTTATAAGTTCTACCTGCTCATCTATTTCCATTGTCGATGATTCACCAGTTGTTCCTGCTATTATTATTGCATCTGTTTCGTTCTCCACATGAAAATCTATCAGTTCATTTAATTTTTTATAATTTATAGTATAATCATCATAAAATGGTGTTACTATGGCTACTCCTGATCCGGTAAATATACTCATACTCTCCTCCACGATTATGTTCTAACTGGATGCAGCATCACGCTGCTTAATCAATAGTTCTACTATCTGCACTGTATTTGTTGCAGCACCCTTTCTGATATTATCTGCCACTATCCATAGATTGAGTCCGTTGGGCAGACTCTCATCTCTTCTTACTCTTCCAACGAAAACTTCATCTTTCCCCTCTACAGAGATAGGCATAGGGTAGATATTGTTAAACACATCATCCATTAAAACTACTCCCGGAGCATCTGCCAGAGCTCTTTTGATATCCTCTATTTCAAATTCTCTTTCAAGATCTAAGTTTACAGATATAGAGTGTCCATGTTTTACAGGAACTCTGACACAGGTTGCACTGATTGGAAGGTTAGGTTTTTCTAAAATTTTCCTTGTCTCACCTATCATTTTTTCTTCTTCCCTTGTATTTCCATTTTCCATGAAGATATCTATATGTGGAAGACAGTTATAGGCTATGGGATGTGGATAGTTTTTAGGAGGTATTCCTTCTATGCCTTCTTCTAAATCCCTTATTCCTGCGAGTCCCGATCCCGACACTGCTTGATAAGTTGAATAGACCACTCTTTTTATACTCCATTTTTCGTCAATTATTTTTAAAGGGACTACCGCCTGGATTGTAGAGCAGTTTGGATTAGCTATTATATTATTATGTTTCATTGCTGATGCTGGATTTACCTCTGGCACAACCAAGGGTACATCCTCATCCATTCTGAATGCACTGCTGTTATCTATCACCACTACGCCATTTCTTGCTGCTATAGGCGAATATTTTTCACTGATACTTCCCCCGGCAGAAAATAATGCATAGTCCATATCTCTGTCAAAAGAATTTTTCGTTAATTCCTCTATTGTATATACCTTCCCTCTATACTCTATTTCCTTTCCTGCTGATCTTGCAGAAGCAAAAAGGTATAGTTCATCTATGGGAAAATCTCTTTCTTCTAATACTTTTAAAAATGTTGTTCCTACAAGTCCTGTTGCTCCTACTATCCCTACTTTATATCCCATATATTCTCCTTGTACTATATATGCACTTTTTTTAATTTTTTTTGATTTCCATAGAGTAAAATTCTATAAAAAGAACTCACCCTCTGCCATTTGTTTCCTGTAATTTATAGATTGAATTCTTCCGCTAGAGCTTGCACTGCTCTGTCCTTGTCCTTTGGATCTATTGCATAGGAGATGCTTATCTCAGATGTAGTTACCTGATAAAATATTATCCCTTCCCTTGCAAATACCTTAAAGACCTTTCCAGCTACCCCGGGATGACTCATCATTCCTATTCCCACAAGGGATATTTTTGTGAAGTGAATGTGCTCTTCAATTTTAACTTCTCCCAATACTTTTTTTATATTGTCCAAAGCCTCGTCAAGGAGATTCATCTCATCATAAGGACACGAAAAGGATAGGTTCAGTTCTTTGTTATCCACCAATGTCTGGCTTATCATGTCTATGTTAACACCAGCATTCCCTAGAGCTTCAAAAATTATTGATATATTTTCTGGCGTATTTTCAAGGGACTTCAGGGTAGCTAGGATTATATTATCTGTTATCCCCAGTCCTGTAATAAGCTTTTCCTCCATATCCAAGTTCTTTTCCACGATCCTTGTCCCCCTTTTATCTGAAAGTGTCCTCCCCACATAGATTGGGACACTGTATTTTTTTCCTAATTCCACTGCTCTTACTTCCATTATTCCAGCTCCTAAACTAGACATTTCCATCATCTCTTCATAACTTATCTCATCTATCTTCTTGGCTTTTGAATAAACTCTAGGGTCTACTCCGTATATTCCATCTACATCTGTGTATATTTCGCATTCACACTTAAGACTTGCAGCAAGAGCTACTGCACTGGTATCGGAACCTCCTCTTCCCAGAGTTGTTATATCTCCTGCTTTATTTATTCCTTGAAATCCTGCCACAATGACTATCTTTCCCTCAGTCAGGTAATTTTCCAATTTTTTAGAATCGATACTCTTAATCTTACTTTTAGTATGTATGCCCGTAGTCTCTATTCCTGCTTGATAACCTGTAAGGGAGATTGCTTCCGCTCCCAATTCATTTAGTGCCATTGTAAGAAGAGCTATTGTTTCTTGTTCTCCCACAGAAAGAAGTCTATCCAACTCTCTTTTATTGGGATTAGAAGTTATAGATACAGCCTTGGCAAGGAGAGTATTGGTTGTCTTTCCCATAGCGGAAACTACAATAATCAGTTCCTTTTCTTGATTACTCTGTTCAACTAGATTTTGTGCTATTTTTTTGATCTTTTCAATGGTTCCTACTGATGTACCACCATATTTTTGTACTACTCTCATGCCTTTCACCTCATTTGATATTAAATGATATAATCTAGCTGATGTTTCGCGGTAATTTATTCTTTTCAAAGAATTGTGATAACCCGAAAGTTCAATAATTTAGTACAATTTAATATCATTTCTTATTAGATCCATATAAGTTTCCCTCTTTACTACTACTTTACTTTCCCCGGCCTTTACAAATACAACTGCTGGTTTTGTGATCCTGTTATAGTTACTTGCCATACTATAGTTATATGCCCCAGTGGAACCTACTGCTAAAATGTCGTCTACTTGGCATCTTTGGAGGAGGGTGTCTCTCATTATGATATCTCCTGATTCACAACACTTTCCTGCTACTGTTACCAACTCTGTTTTACTGTCATTCATTCTATTTGCGATACTCCCCTCATAGTCTGCCTGATAGAGAGCTGGCCTTATATTATCTGTCATTCCTCCATCTATAAATACATATTTTTTTTCGCTATAAGTAGTTTTTAGTCCACCTACCCTGTAAAGAGTGGTTCCTGCATTTGCCACAATACTCCTGCCTGGCTCTATCAGGACCTTCTCTACTTCCACTTGATATTCATCTATCTTTTTTTCTAAGTGCTCTATCATGGTAGAGGTGATATCCTCTATATTCATGGCATCATCTTCCTTGGAATAGTAGATCCCAAATCCGCCTCCCATATTTAAAACTTTTGCACTATATCCTGTTTTACTTCTGATCTTTGCTACAAACTCTACCATTGTCTCTATGGCTGCCAGATATGGAGCACTGCCAAATATTTGAGAGCCTATGTGACAATGAAAACCTTCTAGGGTTATATATTGGCTTTTCAAGACCTTTTTTATAAATTCTTCTGTCTTGTCGTCAAAAATAGATTCTCCAAATTTGGAACAATATTTAGAAGTTTGAATATACTCATGGGTATGAGCCTCTATGCCTGGATTTACCCTTAAGAGTATTCTTATTTTTGAATTATTTTTTATACATAATTGTTCCAATAGATCCAGCTCTCCAGGATTATCCACAATAATGGTTCCCACTTTAGATTTTAAGGCCAAGGTTATTTCTGCTGCCCCCTTATTATTTCCGTGGAAGTAGATATTTTCCATGGGAAACCCAGCTTCTCGAGCTGTAAAGATCTCTCCTCCCGATACTGCGTCCATACTTAGACCCTCTCTAGCCACCAATTGGCACATAGCCATAGTTAAAAAAGCTTTGGATGCGTAGATTACCTCAGTTTCAAATTTACTGGATTTAAATCCTTTTTTAAATTTATTCATATTCTCTTCTATCAGATGCTGATCCATCACATAGAGAGGAGACCCGTATTCTTTTACTAATTCTTGACTACTTACCCCTCCTATCCACAGTAAATTTTCCTTCACTTCCATCGTTCCAAACGTTCTCATGGCTTCCTCCTAATTTTGTTTAACCTTAACCTGTAGATGCTATTTAAATTTTTTACTGATGTTCCGCAGAGCCTTGCAAAAGTAAATGATTTGCTTTAAAGATTTGTGATAACGCAAAATTTAATTTTTAAAATAAAAAAAAGTCGGCAGGATATATTCCCACCAACTTATAATTACAAAAAAAATTATTAGTTTAAGTACGAATAGCACCCCGTTATTCCTAAAGAATAACGACAGTTCTGCAGCTATTGACTACAGACCCAGCAGAATCCTTTGGCATAAGAATTCCACTTCGGCAAAATCTTCCTTTCAATATACTGCATAGGACTTGCCCGTCCTTCATATATCTACTAATAATTTTTGCGACCTCTATTTCTGATATTGTTTTAATTTTAATTATTATATTCGATAATTGTTCCAAAGTAAAATATAACATATATATATATATCATTTATGAAATGCATATCTAGGTAAGTTTTCTTTTTAACTAAAAGGTGATATTATATGAATGTTAAAAGGTTAGAGAGGGGGTTATAAAT
The DNA here is from genome assembly GCA_030625925.1 of Fusobacteriaceae bacterium. Lineage (GTDB taxonomy): Bacteria > Fusobacteriota > Fusobacteriia > Fusobacteriales > Fusobacteriaceae > Psychrilyobacter. Next base: position 4,476 of record DAOUPY010000125.1, read on the forward strand.
GAAGAAGGATCTTAGTATACTTCATATTGCGGTGTTACTTTTTGGATTATCAGGACTTTTTGGTAAACTGATAGAGGCACCTGCACAGGTCATTGTCAGCGGCCGGGTTATATTTGCTGCAATATTTCTTTATATTGTTCTTAAGTTTAAAAATGAAAAGATAGAGATGAGTTCTCCAACTTCAAGAAAAATAATAATTTTTCAGGGGTCGCTACTTTTCCTTCATTGGTTTTCATTTTTTCAAGCGATTAAGTTATCTAATGTAGCTCTGGGGTTGTTGTCTTTTTCGAGTTTTCCTATTTTTACAACCTTTATGGAACCTTTATTTTTCAAGGAGAAATTAGAGAGGGGGAAAGTAATTACAGCCATGATAACCTTTATTGGAATTTCTATGGTGATACCATTAAATGGAATAGACATAAAGATGTTAAGCGGGATTGGCATGGGAGTATTTTCAGGATTTTCATTTGCGATTTTAGCCTTAATGAACAAAAAGTTTTCAAATTCAGTATCGGGGATTCAACTTACATTTTACCAATGTCTGGGGGCGTCATTTTGCTCGATCCCTGTTTTATTGTTATGGAACCAGATTCCATCAGGGAAGGATATATTTTTCATGCTGATATTAGGAGTGGTTTTTACCGGGATAGCTCATACTCTCTTTGTAATGTCACTTAAAAGGATCAGTGCAAGTACAGTGAGTGTGACTACATGTCTAGAGCCTGTATATGGGATTATATTTGCAGCCTTTATATTAGGAGAAATTCCAAGCCTGAAGATAATATCAGGAAGTGTTTTGATCATATTTGCAGCAGTTTCAGCCACTAAAACTACGGTTTTCAAAGATAAACCTGCGGTGTAAATTTAGCAGGATAAATTTATATAACAAAAAAAAGCTAGAGGATGAGCCTGGGTCCTCCTCTAGCTTTTTTTTTGTGGCAGGTTATGCAGATTTTAACGGAATTTTTTGAAGTTTATGGTCATCCCAAGAGACCCTCTCACGTCTTTCGGCCACATGTTTTGCGATTATTAAAATTTATTTTTGAGTTTTAATTTTGAGGGCGATATTACTTTTACAGTAATTATCTT
>DAOUPY010000196.1 GCA_030625925.1 Fusobacteriaceae bacterium
CCAGAAATTATTTAAAGTTGAAAGGATAGGGTTAGGAGCAGTTTGACCTAATCCGCATAATGATGTATCCTTTATAGTTTCAGATAACTCTTTTAGTAACTCAAGGTCTTCCATAGTTCCATTTCCTTTAGTTATCTTTTCCAATATCTCTAATAATCTCTTATTTCCAATCCTACATGGTGTACATTTTCCACAAGATTCTTCCACTGTAAATTCTAAATAGAATTTAGATACAGCAACCATACAGTCATCTTCATCTAATACGATCATTCCACCTGATCCCATCATCGATCCGATAGCTGTCAATGAATCAAAATCAATTTTAACATCCAAATCTTTTTCAGTAAGACATCCACCGGATGGTCCTCCTGTCTGAACAGCTTTAAATTTTTTACCGTTTCTAATTCCGCCACCGATCTCAAAGATTACCTCTCTAAGGGTAGTTCCCATAGGTACTTCTACTAATCCCACGTTATTTATTTTTCCTGCTAAGGCGAATACCTTAGTTCCAGATGATTTTTCCGTTCCTATACCTTTATACCATTGCCCGCCATTTAAGATGATCTCTGGAATATTGGCAAAAGTTTCAACATTGTTTACATTTGTTGGTTTTCCCCAGTATCCTGATTCAGCCGGGAATGGAGGTTTTGAAGTAGGTTCTCCTCTTTCTCCTTCCATAGAGTGAATAAGAGCAGTCTCTTCTCCACATACAAATGCTCCGGCTCCATATTTAATCTCAATATCAAAATTAAATCCTGAGTTTAAGATATTATCTCCTAACATCCCATATTCTTTAGCCTGAGCCATTGCTTTTTTCAATCTGTTTATAGCTAATGGGTATTCAGCTCTTATATATACCAATCCTTTAGTTGCACCAGTAGAATATCCACAGATTGCCATTGCTTCGATTACAGAATGTGCATCCCCTTCTAGGATAGATCTATCCATAAATGCTCCCGGATCTCCTTCATCGGCATTACATACTACATATTTTTGATCTGCAGCATTATTTAATGCAAACTGCCATTTTAAACCTGTAGGGAATCCTCCTCCCCCTCTTCCACGAAGACCAGATAATTTCATCTCATCTATTACTTCTTGCTGAGTCATCTCTGTCAATACTTTACCTAATGCTTGATATCCTCTATTTCCAAAATACTCATCTATGTTCTCCGGATCAATTAATCCACAGTTTCTAAGAGCTATTCTCTGTTGTTTTTTATAAAATTCCATATGATCAGAATCCTCTATTCTTTTTTTCGTAACAGGATCTCTAAATAATAAAGTTTCTATCTTTTCACCTTTAATAAGATCTTCTTCTACTATTCTCGCAGCATCCTCAGGTTTTACCTCTACATAAAATGTATTATCAGGAACGACCTTTACAATCGGTCCTTTTTCACAAAATCCAAAACACCCTGTTTTGATTACCTGTATCTCTTCACTCAGACCTTTTTCTGCTAGTAAGTTTTTTATATTTTCAGCTATTTCTCCACCTTTTGATGATAAACAGCCGGTCCCTCCACAAATTAGGACATGTTTCTTATAAGCCATCAATTTTCCCTCCTAAAATTAGTGATCACATCTTTTGGTACCGTTATTATCTACTAAAAACTCCTCTATTTCAGAAGTGTCTTTAAGGTATTTTTTTATGAGCCTAATAGCTTCCTTGGAGTCCACATTTCCAAAATTTACACTTCCCTTATTAGGAATAATAATTTCCAAATTTGGGAATTCTCCTCCATACCCTAAAAATTCTGTTTTATACAGAGCTATATTTTCTATGTCTTCTACTTCGATCAGATCAGCTATAGATTTTATAACTAAGTCGGCATTTTTTATTGCTGTTTCATCTTTCGACGATACCCCTACCTTTATCTTAATTACATCCTCTAAATCTTTTCATTTTTTTCTAATTTTTATTAATTCTTCACATTCTTTTCCTTTTTTTAATAATTCTTCCATTGAAGTAATCTTTTTAGACATCTTTGATCCTCCCATCTTAATTATATTTTGCTAAGATCCCATCGACATCACGGGCTTCATCTTTACCAAATACCTCTTCACCGACCATTACAACAGGTGCTAATCCACAAGCTCCTACGCATCTTAAAGCATCTATTGAATATAATCCATCTAGTGTTGTTTCCCCTGCTTTAATTCCTAATTTTCTCTCGAAATCTTTTAACACCTTATCTGCTCCTCTTACGAAACAAGCTGTTCCCATACAAACTGAGATAGGAAATTTCCCCTTAGGAGTCATTGTAAAAAATGAATAAAAACTTACTACTCCATATATTTTAGCTAAAGGTAATTCCAGCCTATCTGCTACAAACTCTTGAATCTCCGTTGGAAGATATCCAAATATTTCTTGAGCCTTATGCAGGACCGAGATTAGTGCTCCCTTTTTTTCAGGTAATCCAATTATAAATTCATCTAACTGGTTAAAACATTCTTGCTTTAGCGTGTTTTTACAAGACATTTTGTTCCTCCTTCTGGTTATAAACAAATTACGACAATCATAATTTATTTAGTTATTAATTTCACTTTACAATAACATTATACAGTATTTTCTTTTTTTTGTTAAGCACTTTTAACCCATATTGTTTCCAAAACAAACAGTTCAACCTACATTTGGTTGTTCAAACTAAAAAGTTATTAAGTTTTAATCACTTTAATATTTAAAAACAAAATAACTTTCAAAATAAATAAATCCTTTCTCCCCTTTTAAAATCGCGATGTTTTTCTTTTTAAAAAATTTGTCTATTTTTAAAATATCAATTTATGATCGTTTTACTCAACGTTTGAAGCAAATTTTATCCTTATTGTTATACTGATATAATTTGATAATCCCTTTTTTATTCACCCTTAAATTTAAATTAAATTTTTCACATAAATTTAGTTTTTAATTTCTAAGTAAATTGTAGTTTTTTTAGGTACTATTTTAGCTTCTAATCCACCGAATAAAAACATCTGGGAGTTGCCTGAAAGGAGGTAATCTTTTTTTATAAAAATAAGGATTACTACAACTTAATGCAGTAACCCTTATTTTTATTTCAAATTTTCATATGCTTCATTTATTTGTTTAAACTTCGCTTCATATTTATTTCTCGTTGCCTCATCTAAGTTATTAGCTTTATCTGGATGATATGTTCTTGCCATCCCTCTATAGGCTTTCTTTATTTCTTCTGGACTCGCATCTTTATTTACCCCTAATTCAGCATAATATTTATCCTTATTTACAATATAACCAGGATGACCGCCATTTGTTTGTCTTCGGTAGTTTCCACCACTTGCCTGCCTAAAAAACTCTTCAAAATCTTGAGCATTATTCCCTTGATTCCCTGCGTTCCCTTTATAATAATATGTCCTCGTTGTTCTTTGTGATTGTTTTTTTCCAAATATCATCCTCACTACAATTAGTATGATAATAACCGGTAAAAATGTAATGAATGCTGATCCTAAAAAGAAAATCATTACTGAAACTATTGCTATTATTGGTAATGCTTTTAAAGTATTTTTTAATCCTGTAAATAGCAGCGAGATGGCAGCTATAAACGCTAATATATAAATCATTTGTTATTCCTCCTAGATCTCTCACAATCCTTTATACAACTCAAAGATCTCATCACAATTTTAAATAAGTAAATTCCATAAACATTCCTTGCAGCTCCTATAAAATTTACACTTTTAGCTCTTCGAAACTAAATTCATAACACATTTAGTATCTAAGTATTATACCTTTATTTACAAAAAGTGTCAAATATATAAAAAAATCAGGAAGCTAATCCTGATTAAAATTTTATTTGGTGGAGATAAGCGGGGTCGAACCGCTGACCTCCGCAGTGCAAGTGCGGCGCTCTCCCAACTGAGCTATATCCCCAAATTGAGTTTAGCAAGTTCCTATCCTCCCAAGGGGCTGCCCCCTAAGTACTTTCGGCGTTTATGGACTTAACTTCTGGGTTCGGAATGTGACCAGGTGTATCCCCATAGCTATTCTTACTAAACATATGGCGCTTCTTGCAGGACTTGAACCTGCGACAACTCGATTAACAGTCGAGCGCTCTACCAACTGAGCTAAAGAAGCATTTTGAAAGACTTGGCAAGTTCCTATCCTCCCAAGGGGCTGCCCCCTAAGTACTTTCGGCGTTTACGGACTTAACTTCTGGGTTCGGAATGTGACCAGGTGTACCCCCGTAGCTTTTCTTACCAAGCTTAACTTTCTTATGAATATTTAATTGGTTAAACATTCAAAACTATATAATAATGTTTTTAAAATTAACTCTTTTCTTCTAAATCATTTTGCTTTAGGTTAAGTGTTCGTCATATTAGTATTGGTCAGCTAAAGACTTCACAGCCCTTACACCCCCAACCTATCAACCTCGTAGTCTCCAAGGTGACTTATCAATGATAGAATACTTATCTCTGAGTTGGCTTCCCGCTTAG
>DAOUPY010000440.1 GCA_030625925.1 Fusobacteriaceae bacterium
AATCCTATTAAAATTAAAAAAAATTGTGTGATTTCAATTTAATTTGATATAATTTTATATAATAAATTAATTAGGAGGATATATATAAATGATAGGAATAATAGGTGCTATGCACGAGGAAATAATAGAGTTAAAAAATATGATTTCGAATTTACAGGAGAAAAAAATACTAGATATTACCTTTTTCAAAGGAACTTTGGAAGGAAAGGAAATAGTATTGGTAGAAGGGGGAATAGGTAAGGTAAATTCATCTGTATGCACAACTCTATTAATCGATAGATTTAAAGTAGATCAACTGATATTTACAGGCGTAGCAGGTGGAACTAACCCTAATATAGAGGTAGGAAACATCGTTATCTCAAATGAACTTATAGAGCATGACTTTGACTGTACAGCTTTTGGAATGAAACATGGTGAGATCCCTAGAATGGATACTTCTATCTTTAAGGCAGATGAAAAGTTAATTAAGATAGCTGAAAAAAGTGCACTAGAATTATTTGATAAAGAAAACATCTATACAGGAAGAATCGTAAGTGGAGATATGTTTGTAGCTGAACCTAAAAAGATAAATTGGTTGAGAGAAACTTTCAACAGTGAGTGTACAGAGATGGAAGGGGCAGCGGTAGCACATGTTTGTCACTTATTTAAAATTCCATTTGTAATCATAAGATCTATCTCAGATAAGGCAAATGACGATGCTAAAACAGATTTTCAAGAATTTGTAAAATTAGCAGCGAAGAACTCTAAAAACTTAATTGTTGAAATGATGAAAAGAATATAATTTTTTTACTCTTCCTTCTTACTGTATCACAAGAGAAACCGTGGCTAGTCTAATAGAAGCTTATTTTTACGTTGTAAGTTAGAAGAAATATAAGAATAAAGAAATTTAATTTATAATAGGAGAGGAAGTTAAATTATGAATATAGATAAAACCTTGGAAGAACTATACTCTCTTACCAATATGGGAATAAAATTAGGATTAGATAATATAAAAAGCATCTTAAAACTCATGGGGAATCCCCAAGACAACTATAAGATCCTGCATATTGCAGGAACCAATGGGAAGGGTTCTACCGCAAGTATTTTAGAAGCAGGTTTATTGGAAGCAGGATATAAGGTAGGGAAATATACTTCACCTCATATTGAAAAATTCAATGAACGAATTGTGGTAAATGAAGAGCAAATATCTAATGAAAATATATGCTCCTATTACACAAAAATAAAAACATTAATTGAGATAAACAATCTGCACCCTACTTTTTTTGAAATAACTACTGCAATGATGTTTGATTATTTCAAAGATTGCGGATGTGAATATGTAGTTTTAGAGACTGGATTAGGTGGACGATTTGATGCAACCAATGTCTGCGATCCTGAAATTTCGATAATTACTAATATATCCTTGGATCATATAAACATTTTGGGAGATAATCTAACCGATATAGCACGTGAGAAATGCGGTATTATCAAAGACAGTCCTGTGGTGATTGCTGACTCTAAACCAGAATTAATAGCTGCTGTTGAGGAAAAAACCAAAAACTATACAGATGTAATAAAAAAATATAGTGGGGTAAAGTTTGAACTAACAGAAAACTTTGGAACTAATATTTATATAGATAATATGGAGTTTAACCTGTCCCTTTATGGAGAATATCAAGTAAATAATTTTTTAGGGGCGTATGAAGCACTAAAAAAAGTAGGGATATCGGATAAAAATATTCAGGATGCAGTATCAAAAGTTTGCTGGCCCGGGAGATTTGAAATATACTCTAAAGTAAAGCCCCTCGTAATACTAGATGGAGCTCATAATGTAGATGCTGCATCTAAATTAAAGGAGAATATCCTGTCGAAATATAGGAGTGAAGACATCGTTACCATAGTATCTATCTTAGAAGATAAGGATAGACCTGGAATATTAGAGGAAATTTCAAAGTTTAGTGATGAGATAATATTTACATCATTAGAAGATTTTCATAGGGGAACTAGAGGGAATCAATTGCTGAATCTAGTATCTGATTTTAAAGATCAAAGGGTAGAAAATGATCTGATGAAAGCTTTTGATCTGGCGAAAAAAACAAAGAAAGTTATAGTTGTCTGCGGGTCATTTTATCTATTGTCTAAGTTTAAAGCATATATTCAAATGAGGTAGAATTATGACGAAAAAGCAAGTTTTATTTTGGAGGATTATCTT
>DAOUPY010000111.1 GCA_030625925.1 Fusobacteriaceae bacterium
TTTAAAAAACCTAACTCTATAAACTTTTCCACGATCTTTGATCCGCCGATTATATTCATGGCATCACGGGAGATAAAGTATTCCATCTTTCCCTGTAATTTTGCCTTACAGTGGGGGTTCATACATTTTAAATTTACCAGCCCTTCTTTTTTTTCTAAGATTGAATCACATACAGGGCAGTTTGCAGGGGGAATTATCTCCTCCTCCGTCCCATCTCTCAGCTCTTTTACAGGTTTTATAACCTGAGGTATTATCTCAGCGGCTTTTTCAATGAATACTGTATCACCAATTTTTATATCTTTTCTGAGAACCTCGTCATAATTATGAAGGCTGGCACGTCTGACCATACTTCCAGATACTTCTACTGCTTCTAATTCCGCCACTGGAGTAACCTTCCCTGTCCTTCCTACCTGCCAAGTTACATCATTTAATTTTGTAGTCACCTGTTTAGCAGGAAATTTATATGAGATAGCCCATCTAGGTGCCTTAGTTGTAGCTCCTAATTCTTCATGCAGGCTAAGGTTATTTACCTTTATTACCAATCCATCGGTCTCGTAATTCAAGTGATTCCTCTCATTTTCCCAGTATTCTATCCTGGTTCCCAAATATTCTATAGTTTCACACAGGTCATATACCTCTGTAGTTTTAAATCCTAACTCTTCCAAGTATTTTATACTGTCAATATGAGTTTCAAATCCCAACTCTTCACTGTCTGCCAAATAATACACATAGGCATCCAAATTTCTCTGACCTACAATGGCAGCGTCTTTTTGACGGAGGGTCCCACCAGCTGCATTTCTAGGATTAGCAAAGACTTCTTCTCCTGACTCCAATCTTTTTTTATTCAATGATTCAAATTCAGCCAAGGGTAATACAATTTCTCCTCTGACCTCTATAGATACACTTTCTTTTAGATATTTAGGGATAGATTTTATCTGCATTATATTTTCAGTTACATCCTCTCCTACTTTCCCGTCTCCACGAGTCACAGCCTGAATTAAACGGCCATCTTCATAGTGAATACTGATAGATATTCCATCTAATTTTAATTCCAATACATAATCTACCTGTGTATTTTCCTGCTCTATACTGTTTTGATTTAAAATTCTTTTTACCCTTTTATCAAAATCTTCTAAATCTCCTAAATTATAGGTATTAGATAAACTCAGCATTGGTTTTTTATGGGTAACTTTTGTAAATTTAGTATCTTTTAACCCTCCTCCTACAACTACTGTAGGAGAATTTTCCGCCTTGTATTCAGGGTTTTCTGCCTCTAATTTTTCTAATTTTTTTAATAATCTATCATATTCTACATCTGAGACTAAACTTTCGTTTTTTTCATAGTAGTAGTAGTTATGTTTATGCAATTCTTCCCTTATTTTTTCTATCTCTACTTTTATATTTTTTTCATCTTTTATCATCAATCTTCTCCTCAAAACATCTTTTTTATACCAAATTATATCATAAAATTTGAACACTCGACATAGATTTATCAAAATTAAGATTAGACCTCCACAGAAGTTTTTCTTTAATTTTTCTTTACCGCGAATTACGCTAATACTCACTAATAAAAACTTTCAACGCAGAGACTCAGAGATCACTGAGCTTCCCAGAGTTAAATCTTTTCTCCTTGGTTAGAAGCTTCTTTTAAATTTAAATTCCTTTTTTTATATGTTATCCTAACTTCTCTGTAAATTTCCTACTAAGTCGTACAACAGAATAAGTTCCGCAGTGAAGCGAGGACTGCAGCTGTAAAAAGACGTACATTATCTCTGACTTACTCCATAACATCATTTAAAAAAAGTTTGCTTTTCTTTGGTTCGTTTCTTTTTCAAATAAAAAGAAATGAACCCGTATTAAAGATGGAATCTTTAGACCCCTCTATGTCATGAAGCACTTCTAACTTTTCCCTTCCACATCAAAAGAAGAATATAAACCTTCTAAATTTTCTTTAGATCTTTTTTTTGCATCAAAATAAAAAGTTTTAGTTATTTTCGATTAATTTTTTCCACCTCATTGTTCGTTTTCAGTTATAAGTTAACCCTTGTTATTTCATGATTTAAATGGTAATATAGTTAGGTTAAAAAAATATATATACACAGTTAAATTAAGAGTTTCTATCTATAAATAGACAAGGTCTCTGATATTTCACTATAATTTAGGAGGTCAACAATGAAGGACAAGGTTTTAATTTTTGGACATAAAAATCCAGATACAGACTCCATATGTTCAGCTATTGCATATTCTAACCTTAAGGAGCAATTAGGACTTAATACCAAAGCTGTCAGACTAGGAGAACTAAACAAGGAAACTGAATTTATTTTAAATCATTTTAATGTAGCCACGCCACAGCTGCTTACTACTATAAAACCACAGGTAAAAGATCTGACTAAGGTCGAAAAGGAATTAATAAAGGAAACTGACTCTATCCAAAAAGCATTGGAGATCATGACTACTGAAAATTATTCAAGTTTACCCGTTGTAAATAAAAACAATAAATTAGAAAATATGATCCATATATCGGAGATTGCAAATGCATATTTAGAGATGAGTACCAGAGATATCTTCTTTGATTATGAAACAACTTTTGAAAATGTTTGGGAGACTTTAAAAGACGATGCTGTTGTTCTGAGTGGAGTATATCCTACAGGGAAGATCGAGGGGAGATTGAGAGGTGTTTCTGAATTAGCTAAAATTTCTGAAGGAGATGTAGTTATCACTACTCTTTTTTCCGGGCATATCAAAAATGCTGAAAAAGCTGGAGCAAAAATCATATTTTTATGTGTAGATAAACACGATGAGATCCCTGATTATGGTATAAACATACCACTCATTAGAGTTAATAAGGGGATTTTTAAAACATTTAAGATGATTTCTCAATCGGTACCTGTAAAGGCTATCTTAAAACATAAAAACTTTTTCCATTTTAAAACTACTGATTTTATAGAAGATATCCAAGATATCATGAGGGATTCTTCTCAAACCAACTTCCCAGTTGTAAATGAAGATGGAACTATATTCTCTACCATCAGGTCTAAGCATATTATGAATTTCGGGAAAAACGAAGTTATCTTAGTAGATCACAATGAGAACTCTCAATCAGTAGATGGAATTGAAACTGCTAAAATATTGGAGATAGTAGATCATCATAAATTTGGAAATTTTGAGACTTCTGAGCCGCTCATGATTAGAGCTGCTGCTGTTGGTTGTACTTGTACAATAATTTACGGGTTGTTTAAAGAGGAAGGACTCAATCCCGATAAAACTATCGCTGGGCTTATGCTGAGTGCTATCTTATCAGATACATTGATATTCAAATCTCCTACTTGTACACCAAAAGATGTAGAAGCTGCCAAAGAATTAGCTGTCATTGCAGATCTTAATTATGAAAAATACGGAATGGAGATGCTTATTGCAGGAACTTCTTTGGGAGATAAAACCCCTGATGAGATTATAACTATGGATATGAAAGAATTTTCTATGGGTAAATTTCAGACTGCTGTGGCACAGATAAATACCGTTGATATAGATGGATTATTAGCTAATAGAGAAAATTTGGAATCTGCTATGAATGAGAGAATAGAAAAAAATAACTATGACTTATTCCTACTTGTTATGACCGATATAGTGAATAACGGTTCTAAAATTCTGGCATTGGGAAATTCTACTGAATTAGTAGAAAAAGGATTTAATGTAAAATTAGAAGCTGGGACTGTCTGGTTAGATGACGTAGTTTCAAGAAAAAAACAAATTGTTCCTTTCCTTATGGCTGCCAGCCAGGGAATGTAAGGTATAAAATCAAAGGGAGTTTGCTAAAATAGCAAACTCCCTTTGATTTTTTATATCTTACAATATTTTTAAAATTATTTTATAATAGATAATAGATATTTGATTTTTTATTTATAATTATAAAACTAGTATACTAAATTTAAATGGGGGTTTTTCAAATTTGGTAAAGGCGCTGTTAAAAATACAGCAATTATATCCATGAATAAAGGAGTCCAAAAAATAATATTTTTGATCACTGGGTTGTTAATCTTATTAACAAGTATTTCACCTAAATTAGCAGGAATTCTAATAACTATATCTAATACTGTTATTGGCGGAGCAACACTGGTTGTGTTTGGAATGATGGCTATGGCTTTAATACTTCAAGGAATTTTTAAATTTTTTGATAATAAAAAGTAAAAAAACATATCTTTAATGAAAATATATAAATATAGGAGGATTTGAATAATGAATAATACATTATTTATAAAAAATGCAAAAGCAGTAATAACTTGTGATTCAAATGATAAAGTCTTTGAAGGAGTTAATATCTTTATTGAGAATGGGGTGATAAAAGATATAAGCAAAAAAACTTATGAAGCTAACAAAACAATTGATGCAGCGAATATGATAATATATCCAGGTCTCATAAATACCCATCATCATTTATACCAAATTTTTACTAGAAATTTACCCGAAGTACAAAATATGGAATTATTTCCTTGGTTACTTCACTTATATGAAATTTGGAAAAATTTAGATTCCGATACTATCAGGTATAGTTCTTTAGTAGGAATGGGTGAACTTTTAAAAACAGGTTGTACCACTTGTTTCGATCATCACTATGTGTTTCCAAATACTGTTGGGAACAACCTTATCGATGTTCAGTTTGAAGCCGCAACTGATTTAGGAATAAGAATGCACTGTTCTAGAGGAAGTATGTCATTAAGTAAAAAAGATGGAGGTTTACCACCTGATACAGTAGTTCAAACTGTAGATGAAATCTTAGAAGATTCAGAAAGGCTTATTAAGAAATATCATGATTCAGGAAGATATTCTATGAGACAAGTAGCCTTAGCTCCTTGCTCTCCATTCAGTGTCACAAGTGAATTAATGGAAAAATCAGCTATACTTGCAAGAAAATATGGTGTTAGATTACATACACATTTATGCGAAACTATCGATGAGGAAAACTTTACTATTGAAAAGTTTGAAATGAGACCTCTTGAGTATATGGAAAGTCTTGGGTGGATTGGAGACGATGTTTGGTTTGCTCACGGTATCCATTTCAACGATGAAGAGTTAGAGCTGCTAGCTAGAACTAAAACAGGGATTGCTCATTGTCCTATCTCAAATATGAAGTTATCATCAGGAATTGCCAGAGTTTCTGAAATGAAAAAAATGGGTATACCTGTAGGCTTAGGTGTTGATGGAAGTGCAAGTAATGATGGTTCTAATATTCTAGAAGAAATAAGAGTAGCTTTCTTACTTCAAAGACTCAAATATAGTAATAAATCCATTAACGGATATGACATTTTAAAATTAGCAACTAATGGTGGTGCTGAAGTATTGGGAAGACAACATGACTTAGGTTCTCTTGAGATAGATAAAGCTGCAGATTTATTTATAATCGACTCGACTAGAATGGAATTAGTAGGAGCTCAATATGATTATAAAGCTATGCTTGGAACTATTGGAGTAAAAGGTAATGTTGACTATACTGTAGTTAATGGTCAAGTTGTTGTTGAAAATGGTTGTTTAGTTAATATTAATGAAGAAGAAGTTGCTAAAAAAGCTAACACTCTTGTTGAAAAATTAAATTTATCTAATTAGATTAGAAGGTGGTAGGTAATGGGTTAATTCCTTCAGAAGAAAATTGGCGAAAACTCCTAACACTTGATCTCAGTTTCTCTGAGTATTTCGTTCTCATTTTTTATCTAGATTCATAACAACAATATAGAGCTGCTTCGTTAAGAATTTTTTTCTTCTTTCTACCATAAAAAGTCCTCAAAAGTAATATAATTTTAATTTATACTAATTTTGAGGACTTTACAAAATATGGAATAGTTTCATTTAAATTTTTATAGTGCTTTTTCTATGATTTCCCTTGTTATCT
>DAOUPY010000145.1 GCA_030625925.1 Fusobacteriaceae bacterium
TTATAGAATTAAATTCAAATAAATCTGGTTCTTTATATCAAGATATTGTTACCATCCCCGGAACTACTTTGGTATGGAGCGTAAATCACAGGGGAAGAACAGGGACGGATACAGCGTCTATGAGTGTAGGCTCTGACAGTAATTTGGACATCCAAGAAACTATGACAACTGGAAATGATGGCTGGGTAACCTATACTCAGGAATATGTTGTTCCTGAAGGACAGACAGTGACCAGGTTTTCTCTGAACTCTGTCGACTCAGCAAGCAGCAGTCTATCGGTAGGAAATTTAATCGATAACTTTACAGTACAAGTTAAACTAAATTAATAAAAAAAATCCTCATGGAAATACTCCATGAGGATTTTTTTATTCTTTTATTATTCTTTTATAGTTCCCTTATTTGGATTTTTATAAAATAACTCTCCGTCTGCATCTATTAAAAAATTAGGAGTATTTACAGTAATAAATTTAACAGTCTTATTGGTGTTATTTACCCAGTTATGCGGTGATGATGTTAAATAGTGTGCAGTATACTCTGGATATAGATCTGTTTTCACCCCTTCTACTACCAGGGTAAGGATCCCCTCCAACACATATATAAATTCTTCTCCATCATGTTCATGTTCCCTCTCCAATGCTGAGTTTTTCTGTCCTGGTAAAAGCTCTATGAGCCTAGGAAGCAGCTGCTTATCCTCTATTACTTTAGAAAGATAATATTGAATAGAATTTCCTCTGGCAATCGGTGAAACTCTTCTCTCATAAGATTTCATCACATAACTCTTCTCATTTGCTGTATGAGTAAAAAAGAAACTTATATCAACATTAAATATTATTGCCAATTGTTCAAGAGCATCGATTGCAACACTTGTCAATCCTCTCTCCAATTGAGATAAAAATCCCACTGAAAGGTCTGAAAGCAAACTTAATTCTTTTAGCGTCATCTTTCTTTTGGTTCTTAATTTTTTTATACGATTCCCCACAGTTTTGTTCATAGTAACTCCTTTTGTTTAATTTTCCCTCTATATTTTAACACACTATCATTATAAAGCAAACACACAAGTAAAGAAAAAAATATTCCTTTCATAAAAAGTTTGTAATTGCTTTAAGATATAATATAATCAATAGTGAAAACAAAAATTTTAAAAAAATAAGTATAGAGAGGGAGATCAATAATGAAAGGAAAAATCTTAAATATTCAAAGATGTTCCATCCATAATGGTCCTGGAATCAGAACTACTGTTTTTTTTAAGGGCTGTCCAATGACTTGTCTCTGGTGTCACAACCCTGAAAGCCAGAGTTTTAAAAATGAAGTTATGTATGATCAGGAAAAATGTATCCGATGTCAAAGCTGTATCAGCTCCTGCTCAAATAAGTGTATAGATTTAAAGGACGATAAGATAGAAACAGATTTAGACAGATGTATTTCTTGTGAAAATTGTATCGATTATTGCCCCAGTGGATCTAGAGAACTGGCTGGCAGAGATATAAGTGCTAAAAATTTAGTCCATGAACTGATAAAAGACAGGGAATTTTTTAAAAACTCCAATGGAGGGGTAACTCTTTCTGGCGGTGAAGCTCTCAGCCAGGGAAATTTCACCATTGAAGTGGCTAGGCTTTTGAAAAAAAGGGGTATTTCAGTGGCTTTAGACACCTGCGGCTTTGTTAACAGTGAGCAGTTAGAGGAGATCTCCCCATATATCGATATATTTTTATACGATATCAAAATTATCGACCCTGAAAAACACAGGAAATTTACAGGAGTTGATAATAAATTGATCTTTAAAAACCTGCACCTCCTCCACCGCTTAGGTTCTAGAATCTTTATTCGGATTCCAATAATAGACGGGATAAATACCAGTGAGAGGGAGATCCAAGGAATCTTAGATCTTATAGATAAAATAGATGTTGAAAAAATAAGTTTATTGCCTTACCACGAGATTGGCAAACATAAATATGATAAACTGAATTTGAATTTTAAAAATGAAATAATGAAGGTACCCAGTAAAATTGTGATAGAAAATATAAAAAAGATATTTGAAAAAAAATATATAGTAGAAATAGGGGGATAAAAGATGTTGAGAGGATCTAATGAGAGAACTAAGATATTGAGGAGAGCCAGCGTAGAGGCTGTTCCGCACATTTCCATTGAGCGAGCCAGATTGATGACTGAAGCCTACAAAATATATGAAGGGAAGGTTTCTATACCCGTTTTAAGAGCCAGAGCCTTTGAATTTTTTATGAAAAACCGGACCCTTTATATTGGAGAAGGGGAATTGATTGTAGGAGAAAAAGGCGAGAGACCAGCAGGAACTCCTACATACCCAGAATTATGCTGCCATACTATGGATGATTTTAAAATTATGAATATCAGGGAAAAGATCTCTTATAAAGTCAGTGAAGAAGCCTTTAAAATCCAGGAAGAAGTAATTATCCCATACTGGAAAGAAAGAGCTGCCAGAGGTAAAATAATTTCAAATATGGGTGAAGACTGGAAATATTGCTATAATAATGGTATTTTCACCGAATTCATGGAACAAAGAGCACCGGGGCACACAGTTTGCGGCCACAAGATCTATGAAAAAGGATTTGAAGGGTTTAAAACACAAATAGAAAATGAGATCAAAAAGCTGGATTTTTTTACCGACAAAGATGCCATGAGTAAAAAAGAGCAGCTTAAGGGGATGAGTATCTGTTGTGACGCTATTATGTTATATGGTGAAAGGTATGCTGAATATGCTAAAAATTTAGCAGCTCAGGAAGACAATCCTCAAAGAAAAGATGAACTCCTTGAAATTGTTAAAAATTGTGAGGTAGTCCCTGCAAACAAACCCAAGACATTTGCCCAGGCTATTCAAATGTACTGGTTTGTGCACATTGGAGTGACTACTGAATTAAATATTTGGGATGCTTTTAGCCCGGGCCGGTTAGACCAGCATCTAAATCCATTTTACATTGCTGATCTCGATGAAGATAATCTCAATGAGGATGGAGCTAGAGAGCTCCTAGAGTGTCTATGGATAAAATTTAATAACCAGCCTGCTCCTCCAAAAGTAGGAGTCACACTGAAGGAAAGCGGCACATATACAGACTTTGCCAATATTAATACCGGGGGGATAACCCCTGATGGAAAAGACGGGGTAAACGACGTATCCTATCTGATTTTAGAGGTCATGGACGAGATGAAACTCCTCCAGCCCAGCTCCAATGTACAGATCAGCCGAAAAACACCGGATGATTTTTTAAAGAAAGCCTGTGATATCTCCAGAAAGGGATGGGGTCAGCCGGCCTTTTATAATACTGAAGCAATCATTCAAGAACTCCTGAATGCCGGGAAAACCATAGCTGATGCAAGATTGGCAGGATGCAGCGGATGCATTGAAACAGGAGTATATGGAAAGGAAGCCTATATCCTAACGGGATATTTCAACCTTCCCAAGATCCTGGATATCACATTATATAATGGTGTGGACAGGGAAACTAATCAGCAGATAGGCCCTCAGACAGGAGATCCTAAGAATTTTAAAACTTATGAGGAATTGATGGATGCCTTTGCCATTCAATTAAAGTATTTTGTAGATATAAAATTAGAGGGAAATAACATCATAGAATCTATCTATATGAACTATATGCCCGCTCCATTTATGTCTGTAGTCATAGATGACTGTATTACCGATGGGAAGGACTACAATGCTGGGGGAGCTAGATACAATGTAAGTTATGTCCAGGGTGTTGGAATAGGGACTATAACAGATTCCCTCTCTGCAATTAAATATAATGTTTTTGACAAAAATAAATTTACCCTGAAAGAATTACTCACTGCCATGGAAAATAACTTTGATGGATATGATATAATAAAAAATATAGTATCTAATCGAACTCCTAAATATGGAAATGATGATGATTATGCCGATGACATTATGAATAGAGTCTTCAAGATGTATCACGATGAAATCTCAGGCAGGCCCAACATGAAGGGGGGAGAGTATAGGATAAACATGCTTCCTACCACTTGTCACGTTTATTTTGGAGCTGTAATTGGAGCTACTCCCAATGGAAGGCTGGCACATAAGCCATTGCCAGAAGGAATCTCTCCAGAAAAGGGTGCTGACAGAAATGGACCTACAGCAGTGATCAAATCAGCTTCTAAGATGGATCACCTTATTACAGGGGGAACACTCCTAAATCAAAAATTTACTCCTAAAGTTGTAGATGGAGAGATCGGCCTTAAAAATATGTCTGCCCTGGTAAGATCATATTTCAATATGGACGGCCACCATATACAGTTTAATGTGATCGATAAACAGGTACTTATTGAAGCTCAAAAAAATCCAGATGAAAATAAAGATCTAATCGTCAGAGTTGCAGGTTATAGCGACCTATTTAATAATTTAGATAAGGTTCTCCAAGATGAGATCATAGAAAGAACCGAACAGACTTTTTAGAATAACAAATTAAATATTAAATTTTATAGAGGAGATAATCAGATGAATAAAAAGATTGGATTTATAGGTTGTGGAAATATGGGAGAAGCAATGTTAAAGGGGATTATAGATTCCTTTGATAATGCTGACAATATCTATGTCTTTGAAAAAAATGAAGACAGACAAAATGAATTAAAGAAAAAATACGGTGTAAATATTTCATCTACCCCCCTTGAACTGGTGAGTTCTAGTGAGATGATCTTAGTTGCTGTTAAACCTAATATCTTTCCCATGATTATGGATCAGGTAAAGTCTGCTGTAGATGATACCAAGGTAATCATTTCTATAGCTGCAGGAGTGACCATTGCCGCAATTGAGAAGGGATTAGGAGATAAGGCTAAAATCATCCGGACAATGCCTAACACACCTGCTTTTGTAGGTCTGGGTATGACTTCTATGAGTCCAAATAGAAATGTGACACCTGAAGAAGCTGCCATAGCCAAGCAGATCTTAGAGGGATTTGGAGAGGTAGAAGAGATCCCGGAAACTCTTATCCACAGTGTAATAGGTGTCAGCGGATCTGCTCCTGCCTATGTATTTATGTTTATTGAGGCCATGGCAGATGCTGCTGTTTTAGCAGGGATGCCTAGAGACAAGGCTTATAAATTTGCCTCTCAGGCAGTGATGGGATCTGC
>DAOUPY010000316.1 GCA_030625925.1 Fusobacteriaceae bacterium
GTTCCTTTAGTCTTTTTAGCTATTTTTTGGGCTATATAATATGAATTCCCGGATCCGCTGAAATAATATATCTTCATAATGCCTCCTGATTTATATATATTTTGTCCACTTTTAAATTTTTATCAAATTCCTTAAGATATCGAAAGAACAACATAGCTGAACCTATAAATATCATTACCCCTGCCAAAAATGAAATCATATTAGGAGCGTATGCCGTATATTCTTCTGCAAAACCCATGATTGGAGCAAATATATTGTTAGTCATGTGTAAAACAATACACAGGATCAAAGAATTAGTTTTATAGTAAATCAGTCCTAAAATCAATCCTATCAATGTCGCATTAATAAACTGATAAATATTCAAATGCCATACTCCAAATATCAGTGCAGAGATAATTATAGCTTTCTTAGGATTATATCTATTTAATAATCCCGCTAGGATAATTCCTCTCATAAATATTTCTTCGAAAATAGGAATTACTGTCGCTCCAAAAAAGATTTCAGAATATGGATGTAGTTCCATATCTTTAAGTGCTTCTTTAAACCACCCATTAAGTGGAATTTTATCCGTAATTACTCCAATGGAACTGTGATACCAAAAATAGTACCCTATCATTAAAAAAATAACAGATAACAACAATTTATAATTTAATTTACCCACATATCTTATCCTAAAGTTATTATCACTGTTTTTTTTAATCTTTTTAAAGACTAATACTATTATTATTGTCCTTAAAATTATATCCCCTAATATCCCTATGATCTCTTTGGTATTCTCCATATTCCCAAAAGGAATACTATCATATATCATATAAAATGGCCCTCCTATAAGGGCCGATATTATAAGCGTATAAAATACTACAGTCCACACAGCTCCTAAAACAGATAACTCAAATTTACTTTCACTTGCTTGGTTTTCCATATTACACCTCTTTTTTTATTTATAGTACCTTTCCCATATAATATTCATCTATAAATTTCCCGTCCAGTAAGATACTGTGTTCCTTTACACCCTCTATTTTAAATCCTATTTTTTTGTACAAATTAACAGCTTTCTCATTGTGGGTCATTACAGTCAATTCAAGTCTTTTGAGATTATTTGTTCCAGCCCACTTTTCAAGTTCCTCAAAAAGCTTCTTTCCTATTCCCTTGCCACGATGACCACCTAGGATTCCGATAACTATATAAGCAGTATGTTTTATCCTGTTGGCACTGCCCCTTTCCCCGGTTAAAAACCCGACTAGTTTTTTCTCTTCCTCTGCAACATACATAAATGAGTCTTCGAGATTCTTTTTAATTATTGATCTGGTTACCTCTGGATCATTTTTTCTTTCTCCCGGCTCCAGCATCATGAACTTGGTTTCGTGATCCAATTCCATCAATAAATTTAAAAATAATTCTGCATCTTTTTCTTCTATTTGTCTGATATTCATAGGTTTTCCCCTTTATTAGATTGTTTTCTATTTAATTTTTATAACAAAGCTTAACTATTAAAAAAAATTCTGGTACTTTCTCGATCCATTAGCACTAGTTTGATTTTTTTAGAAAGGAAATTCATCATCGTACTCAATCTTTATTTGGGCTAGTCGTGTAAAAATATTATCTAAAACAAGTTTTAGCTTTTGTTTTCTTAATTTTTTTAGAAATTGATAAAAATCAATAACATTTTTAACTTTCATAATTTTTGCTGTCCTATAAGAGTATCGTCCTTTAATAAAACATGATATTAATTTACTATTATCTTGAACATAATTCTCAAGCGAACTGCATCTAATTAATTCAGCTATTCTATTCGTTATTATTACTTCTTCATCTATAGGCTCATATTTTTCATAATAATTTAGTATACTATGACATAAACTATCTGCAAATCCTGTATATATATTTTTTTCACTTGATGTAAAATCTATCTCACTTAATATTTCTTTTGACGCTTCAACCCTAACCTCTTTAAAAGAGTTGAATCTTTCACCTCTATTTTCTTTAATCATTTGTTCTATGATATGATTAAATCTAAATTCATTTAATTCCTCTCCTAAAAGAGATTGAAAAAGCTTCCCTACAAAGTAAACTTCTGTTTGATGGTCATAAATTATATACTCTCTATTCAAATCTAACTCACTTGGTAAATTTGTAACAGGCCAATTTAAAATAAAACTTTGTTTATTCTCTTCAATTTTTTTAAGATTTTTTCCAAATCCAAAATCTATAATTTTAACATTTTCATTTTTATCAAGAAGTATATTAGCTGGTCTAATATCTCTATGTAAAATCCCTTTTTTTTCTAAATATTCAAACGCAGATATCACTTCTAAAAAAATTTCATGCCAAGGTTTCCCCCAAGGTATTAGGGCAAATTTATCAATAGTATTTCCATCTATGTATTCCATCTGTAAATAACCTAATTCTGATTCAGGATATAAATAATAATTATAAATTCTAACAATATTTGGATGAGATATTTTAAAAAGTATTTTTATTTCCTCTACAAATCTTTGATAATTTTCCTTACGGCAACTTTCATCTTTGGGAGAATATTTTTTTATTGCAAAAAGCATATCTGTTGTCTCGTCTTCAAATAGATGTGCATCTCCTGTCCCACCTGACCCAAGAGATGATAAATATTTAAATTTTTTACTTCCATTAAATTCTATAATTTCACCTTTTTTTATCATGTTTCCTCCTAATTTTATATTAATATGTCTATAATATATATTCTTCCTTCAATTCTCTACTTTAGGTTTCTCCCTAATTTGGGAGAGACCCTATAAAAAGGGAAGAGGGTTTCCTACTTCCTCACTTACGAGTATACCCCCCTTAAAATCAATTTCAAAATAATAATTAAAAAACACTTAAATTTTAATGACACCTCAAATTTATAAAGCTCCCCATTTATTCCTCAGAACTTAATCTGAATTTTATCTTTCAAAAATAAATTCTAAAGATAAAACAAGTTCTTTAGTAAACAATATCTTTCATTTTATGATATAATTAAGAGTAAAAATAAAAATACTTTTTTCCTATTATTATTGTTTTCTAATAACTCCTTTCCTGTTAGCGTTTCCATGAGGTCACGAATATTAGGAAA
>DAOUPY010000250.1 GCA_030625925.1 Fusobacteriaceae bacterium
TAGAAGTTTTACATGGTCACAATATAAATACAGTATTTGGATATCCAGGGGGATCGGTACTGCCTCTTTATGATGCTTTTCATTCTTATGAAAATAGGATAAATCATATTTTAACAAGACACGAACAAGGAGCAGCTCATGCAGCTGATGGATATGCCAGGTCTAGCGGGAAAATAGGAGTTTGTATAGTTACTTCAGGGCCTGGAGCGGCTAATACAATTTCTGGGTTAATGACAGCTTATATGGACTCTACACCAATGCTTGTTATTACAGGCCAGGTATCTAGTAAGAACCTGGGGACAGATGCTTTTCAAGAGTTGGATATAACAGGAGTAACCCATTCCATTACAAAGCATAACTACCTTGTGCGTTCAATAGAAGAATTGCCTCATGTTTTGAGAGAAGCTATCTATTTAACAAAAAATGGGAGGCCGGGACCGGTACTTTTGGATATACCAAAGGATATTCAAGAGAGTAAAATGAGTTATGAAAAATTTAAGAGCGATTATAGCAATGAAGATAATTTAATTTCAGACTATAGATATATGTATGAAAAACCTCAAAAAGAAGTAACAGATCAGTTTGTAGAGATGATAAAAAAAAGTAAAAGACCAATAATTTTAGCTGGAAATGGAGTGATGAAATCGAATTCTTCACATCAACTTAGAGAATTTTCCAAAAAATTTGATATACCAGTAACAACAACTCTTTTGGGCTTAGGGATTCTTTTGGCAGAAGATAAATATAACCTCCATATGTTGGGAATGCATGGGACGGCCTATGCTAATTATGCTGTTGATGAAGCAGATCTTGTAATAGCCTTAGGGATGAGATTCGATAACAGAGTGACAGGAAATACAGACAGGTTTTGTAAAAACGCAAAGATAATTCATGTGGATATAGATGAGGCAGAAATAGATAAAAATAAACGTGCAAATCTTCATATAGTTGGAGATGTAAATTTAACCTTGGAAGCTATTTTAAAATATGAAGAAACTGGGGAAAATGAAACCTGGATGAAAAGGGTAGCAGAACTTAAAGAAAAGTATCCACTGGACAGGCATTTCCCGGCAGATCATATCGCACCCCAATATCTTATCTCAAAAATAAGTGAACTGACCAATGGAGAAGCGATTGTATGTACAGATGTCGGCCAGCATCAGATGTGGAGTGCACAATATTATAATTTTAATAGATCTAATAGTATTATAACTTCAGGAGGAGCAGGAACCATGGGATTTGGTCTGCCAGCAGCCATAGGAGCAAAATTAGCTAATCCTGATAGAGAGGTCATAGCCATAGTGGGAGATGGAGGATTTCAAATGAATTCACAGGAACTTATGACTATTTCTGAATATAATTTAGATATAAAAATAATTATTGTAAATAATTCATTTTTAGGGATGGTAAAGCAGCTGCAAGATGTTTTTTATGAAAAAAGACATTCATTTGTAAAATTAGAAAAAAATCCCGATTTTGTAATGCTTGGCCGGGCATATGGAATAGATTCCTATATTGCAAATACTCCTAAAGAGCTAGATAAGCTTTTGACAAAAATATTTTGCGAAAAGAAAGCATCTCTAGTTAATTGTATCGTGTCCAAGGAAGAGAATGTTTTCCCTATGATACCTGGAGGGAAATCGGTAGATGAGATGATTCTATCCAAGGAGGAGTTATGAAAAAACATCAAATTTTAATGATGATGAGAGACAGGCCGGGAATATTATCTAAAGTTACAGGATTATTTTCAAAGAGGGGATTTAATATAGATGGAATAACTTGTGGTGTGAGTGAAGACAAGGAATATTTTAGGATGACAATTACCGTTATTGGAGATGAAAGTTTTGTTGAGCAGGTTAGAAAACAAGTAGCGAAACTTATAGATGTAAAACAAGTAGAAATTTTGGATGAAAAAAATGTAGTAAAAAGAGAATTAGCACTAATAAAGGTTAACTCTGATTCTGAAACTCGCTTAGAGGTAATAAAAATAGTCGAGATTTACAGAGCTAAAATTATAGATATTTCCCATGAGGCACTTATTATAGAGCTTACTGGAGATTCAAATAAAGTAGAAGGATTAATAAGTGTCATGGATAAGTTTGGAATACTGGAAGTAACTAGAACTGGAATAAGTGCTATGCACAGAGGAATTAAACTTTAGGAGGTAGGAATATGAAAGAATTAAAATTTTTAGAGGGTAAAAAATTAACGGTAGTTGGATATGGAAGTCAAGGACATGCACATGCATTAAATCTTCATGATTTAGGAATGGATGTAACTGTAGGTCTTAGAAAAGGATCAAAGTCATGGGAAAAAGCTGAAAATGATGGTGTAAAAGTAGCGGTTGTAGGAGAAGCTGTAAAAGGAGCCGACGTAGTGATGATTTTAGCTCCAGATGAAGCACAACCAGAATTGTATAGATCTGAAATTGAAGAAAACTTAAAAGATGGAGCTTATTTAGGATTTGCACATGGATTTAATATCCACTATGAAAGAATAACACCAAGAGAGGGTATAAATGTATTTATGGTGGCTCCTAAAGGACCGGGACATATGGTAAGGGAGATATTTGAAGGGGGACATGGTGTTCCGTGTTTAGCAGCAGTGCATAATGATATAGCGGGAGATACTAAAGAGGTTGCATATGCTTGGGCAAATGGTGTAGGAAGAAAAGTCGGAGTATTAGAAACTACATTTCAAGAGGAAACGGAAACTGATCTATTCGGAGAGCAGGCAGTTCTTTGCGGAGGAGTAACGGAATTGATGCAGGCAGGGTTTGAAACCCTTGTAGAAGCAGGATATAATCCTGAAGTTGCATATTTTGAATGTGTACATGAGATGAAACTAATAATAGATCTAGTATATGAAAAAGGATTTGCAGCAATGAGAGATTCTATTTCAAATACCGCTGAATATGGAGATTATATAACTGGTAAAAAGATAATTACAAATGAAAGTAGAGAAGCTATGAAAGGAGTATTAAAAGATATTCAATCGGGTAAATTTGCTAAAGAATTTATAGAAGAAACAGAAAATGGATATAAATTTATGAATAAAGAAAGAGCTCAGTATTCGGATTCTAAGATTGAGGCAGTGGGATCAAAGATGAGAAAGATGGTGTTTTCAAAATAAATAATAGGATCTAAGCAGGAGTTAGTTTACTCCTGCTTTTTTGTTATCTAGGCAATTAAACCTATCTGAATGCAACGTCACGGTACTTTTTTATAGATATAAACTTCATTTTAATTTGACTTTTTCCTAAAAAAATCTAATACTTATAGTAATGAATATACTAAAGAAAAAAATTAAATATTTGACACAGATATCACAGATAGAAAAGGATTAATACGGAGGAACTCCTACTGTCCATTTGGACATCTCCCTCTTTATCACATCGTAAAATTCACTTTTATTAAAAGTAAATTTTTCGTACTCGTGAATCGAGGGAGAACAGAAGAGAGAGTTCTAAAAATTAGATTTAAAAATTCGTGTAATTCGTGTCCAAAAAGGTTTGGATTTTGTAAAGGTAGTTATACAGTTATTAATTTATGTGAAGTATAAAGGGAGAAAAAAATGAAAAAAATTATAGGTATATTAATTTTATTAATATTGGCAGGATGCAGCGGGGTAGATAAAAAAGCCAGCCTGGTAAATGAGAGAGAAAAACCGGAATTTAGAGGAGTTTGGATAGCCAGTGTTGTGAATATAAATTGGCCTAAAACT
>DAOUPY010000273.1 GCA_030625925.1 Fusobacteriaceae bacterium
GGGCAGAATTAAAGGCTATTCTAGAGAGCTCTAAAATAAGGTTTGTAGAAGCCATGGATGAAGATTTCAATACCGCTCAAGCTATAGGTGTATTATTTGAACTTATAAAAGAAGCTAATAAATTTATGGAACAAAAAGTAAGCAACGATGGAAAAGAAGTGTTGAAAGATGTATATACATTTATAAAAACTACCCTGGTAGACGTATTGGGAGTAGAGATCGTAGTGGAAAAACAAATCAAAGATCTGACTACAGAGTTACTTGAACTTTTAAGAAAAATCAATATAGAAAAACCATCTGAATTTAATAAAGAAAATTTAACTGTAGAATTGATAGAATTTTTAATAGAGAAAAGAAAGACAGCTAAAAAAGATAAAAACTTTGCATTATCAGATGAAATCAGAGATAAAATGGCTGAAATTGGTGTAAAAATAAAGGACGGAAGGGAAAAAACTACATGGACAATATAAGGGTAAAAGAATTAAACGGGTTAGCACTGGCATACTTAGGAGATGCCGTATGGGAATTGAGGCTTAGAGAAAGGTTTATAGCAAGAAATCTTAAGGTAAAAGATCTGAATAAATTGGTAAAGGCTCACGTGAGTGCCGTGGCACAGAGTAAGATATACTTGAATGTCATAGATGACTTAGAAGATGAATATAGAGCTTGTGCCAGAAGAGCTAGAAATTCAAAGATTTCAACTTTTCCAAAATCATGTACCATGAAGGAGTATAAAAACGCAACAGCATTTGAAGCGTTGATTGCCATGTGTTATATAAATAAGAGGGAAGATATAATAGAAGGAATTATAGAAAACTATGTATTTAAAGAGAAAAATGATGAGAAATAAAAAAAGAGTGGTACAGAAAAATCGGGCAAATTCTGAAGAAGTACGAGTACAAGTAGAAGAAAGAATAGAAGTAGAGGAGGGAACTCAGGAACTCCCTATACAGGCAGAAGAAAATGATATTAAAAAAGGAGATGAGAAAAAGAAGATGAAGAAAAAAAGTAGATTTAAATTTAATATGAGTTTTCCAGGCTTTAAATTTCAAAAAAGTATAGGTATAGATCTTGGAACAGCAAATACATTGGTATATGACAAACAAAGAGAAGAAATTGTTTTAAATGAACCATCTGTGGTAGCTGTAGACAGGGAAACGAAGAAGGTCTTAGCGGTAGGAAAAGAAGCCAAAGATATGCTTGGAAAAACACCTGATCATATAATGGCTGTAAGACCGCTGAGAGAGGGTGTTATAGCTGATTACGATATTACAGAAGCTATGATCAAGTATTTTATAAAAAAAGTCTTCGGGAAGTTTAATATGATATTGCCAGAGGTAATGATCTGTGTTCCTATTGAAGTAACTGGAGTAGAAAAAAGAGCTGTATTAGAAGCTGCAATCTCAGCAGGAGCAAAGAGAGCTTATTTAATTGAGGAAGCTAGAGCGGCAGCCTTAGGAGCTGGGATAGATATCTCGGCACCTGAAGGGAATATGATAGTAGACATTGGTGGAGGATCTACAGATATAGCTGTAATTTCCCTGGGTGGAACTATTGTAAGTAAATCTATTAGAATTGCAGGGAATAATTTTGACGAAGACATTATTAAATATATAAAGAGAAGACATAATCTATTGATTGGGGAAAAAACAGCTGAAGAGATCAAAATTAAGATAGGTACGGCAATTCCTTTAGAAGTGGACGAGACAATGATAATAAAAGGAAGAGACCTTATGACTGGATTGCCAAAACCATTAGAAATAAGTTCTAGTGAGATATTGGACGCTATAAAAGATTCTTTAGATGCTATAGTAACCAGTGTTAAGCAAGTTTTAGAAAAAACACCACCAGAATTATCAGCTGATATAGTAGATAAAGGGATAGTTATGGCAGGTGGAGGATCAAAGATCAGAAACTTCCCAGAATTGCTGGCTAAAAACACCCTTTTAAACGTAGTTTTAGCTGATAATGCTTTGGAATCAGTGGTACTGGGTGCTGGACTGGCTTTAGATAAATTGGCTGTTCTCAGAAAAATTGAAAAGGCTGAAAGGTAATGCTTGATAGTTTGATTTTTAGAGATGAAGTAAAGTTGTTTTTAAAAAATGAATTGAGGCAAAATAAGGAGGCAGGAACTTACCTTTTCTATGGGGATAAGGGGATAGACCTATTGGGATTGGCCACGTCATTTACCATGGCTATGAACTGCCCGGAATTAGAAAACAACTATTGTGGCGTCTGTGAAGTATGTAAAAAGATAAAACATGGAACCTATGCTGACTTAGAGATTGTGGGTCTCCAACAAGGAGAGAGCAGGGTAGGAATAGACAAGATAAAAAACACCATATATAAGGCCTCTAGCTCTAGTTATGAAGGAAGAAAAAAAGTATTTATTATAAAAGATATCGAAAGTATGAATAAATATTCTGCAAATGCTCTCTTAAAGATAATAGAAGAGCCTCCTAAAGGAACATTTTTTATCCTTGTATCCAATACTTTAAATGTTTTGCCGACGATTTTATCTAGATCCATTGTGGTAAAAGTCGACAAACCCTCTGCCGAGGATCTAGGGGTTACTGAAAAAGTGTATAATTTTTTAATGGGGAACATGGATGAAATATTGGAATGGAAGGAGGAAAGGTTTGATCTCAATGAGATTAAGTCTTACTCTGCCTTAGGTGAATATCTGAATCTATATCTTGCAGAAAAAAAATTGAAATATAAGATCGATCTATTGAAAGGGATAGATGATTATATATATAATGTAGATAGAATAAAAAAATCAGAAAAACTTTCGATAGTTTTTGGTTTGTTATCTATTTTACAGGATGAAAAATTAGTGGAAAATAAATCCCATGAAAGAAAGGTGATCGAAGAATTGATGCACATATTCATAGTGAGGTTAAAAACTCCTAAATATACGGAAAAGTTAATAGAATTGAAGCAAGGATTAAGGCATAATATCAATACCCAGGCAGCCTTAACTTTATTTTTTATGAGTTTTTAAATGAAAGAACGGGAGAAAAGATAAAATTATGAAAGAAAAAGTTGGATTAGTTAGTTATATAGTTTATCAATATTTGTTACTTTTAGTTTTAATGACGATAAATAAACTATTATTTGTATATGTAAACATCCCTTTAAAAGATAGAGGAGATTATATCGAAAGTTTTGGAAAAGAAAATAAATAATTGGGTGGATTTATCCTAAGACCTAAAAAACCTCTAGATCGATGTAATATTAATTACAATAATCTAGAGGTTTTTTTAGGAGAAATATTACCTAATATATAGTAGTATGAATTAAGCCTTATTTTGTTGGGATTTAAGTTGAAAATTTAAATCAAAAAAGTTTGTTTTGAAAAAATACAATAAAAAAACAAAAAAAACCTTGACGAAAACTTGTAAACACGGTATACTTCTTCTTGTCCGCAAGGGAAAGCGAAAGCGACTCGGAGCGAGACAAACAATAGGACATTAGCAATTAAATAGAGAAAGAAAGTGTAAATTAA
>DAOUPY010000226.1 GCA_030625925.1 Fusobacteriaceae bacterium
GAAAAATGAATTTTTAGAAGCTTATAATATATACTCGAAAAAAGGCTGTTAAATACAGTCTTTTTTTTTATCTAGGAAATTATACCCGGGGCATAATACTACCAGCGAATGACATCACCAAGATTTCTGCCAGTGAATGGCATCACCAAAATACTAGTAGTTTACTTTACAAACATAGAATTTTGAGATAGAGATTATTACATAACCTAAGAACCTTGAGATAGTAATTTATTTTGTAGATATAAAATTTTGCCTGTCTGTAACGTTATGTTTTTTAAGGGTGTGAAATATGGATAAACGAAATTATAATAATTTATATTATATAAAGGATAATTATTTAGCATTATTAGTTTAAGGCTATTAAAATACTCTATAAAAAGGGAAAGGGCGTTAAAAGATTTAAGATAATAAAGATAATTTATGATATAATTTAGAGTAAAATAAAAAACGAGGTGGATAATTAATTATGTATACATTTAAAGATTTAGGAATAAAGAGAGAATTTGTGGATTCTCTAAAAAAAAGCGGAATTAAAACTCCGACCCCTGTACAAGATATGAGTATAGAGGCAATATTAGATAGAAAGGATATAATAGCAGAAGCACCTACAGGAACGGGAAAAACTTTAGCTTTCCTTCTGCCTATGATGAACCTGATGCTGCCTAATAACAGCGGAATCCAAGGGTTGGTTATAAGTCCTACAAGGGAACTGGCTATACAAATATCGGAAGAAGCTCAAAAGATAAATTGCAATAAGATTAATATTCTTACTGTCTACGGAGGGAAAGAGTATTCTAAGCAGCTGAAAGAGGCGAAAGGTTCTGTAGATCTGATAATAGCTACACCGGGAAGATTAGTGGATTTTATTAATCAAGGATTGATTAAGTTGAATACTCTAAAAACATTGGTCTTAGATGAAGTAGACCAAATACTTCTTATGGGATTTCAAAAAGAAGTGGAAGTTATCTTAAATAAAAGTAATAAAAAAAGACAGACTCTATGTTATTCAGCAACTCTGAATAGTCAGGTAAAAAAAATAGCATATAAGATTACAAAAGATCCAGTGGTAGTACAGGTAGAGGATAAAAATAAAAATGATAAGATGAAAAAATACCTGGTAGAGACTACAGACAGATGGAAGATAGATGCCCTTGCGACTATTTTAAATCGTACTAATCCATATATGGCTATTATATTTTGCAGGACCAAAGCCAGGGTAGATAAGGTAGAGGCTAAGTTAGAGGAAAGGGGTTACAATGTACAAAAATTACATAGTGACGTACCTCAAATTAAAAGAGAAAAAATTATAAAGTCATTTAAAAAAGCTGAAATACAATATTTGGTAGCTACAGATGTAGCATCTCGTGGACTTGATATCACAGGAGTAACTCATATATTCAATATGGATATACCAGAGAAGGCAGAAACATATATTCACCGTATAGGACGTACTGCCAGAGCAGGGGAAGAGGGAGAGACGTATCTATTTATAGATCCAAAAGATAGGAGAGTATTAGGAGAGATTGAATCATTATTAGGAAAACCATTGGAAAGGGTAGAATATGATGGAGCAAAAGATGTGACTAACACAAATGATTCCTTTAAGAAAAAATATAACAAGAAGATAAAAACAAGAAGCGAAGAGAGAAAGTAAAAGAAATTAAGAATATTATAAATAATATTTAGTTATTGAGGAATAAAGATATTTTTATGGATGAAAAATAATACAAATTAAATAAACTGTAAAAATTAAATTTTACAGTTTATTTAATTTGTGGAAAAAAATTGATTTTAGTAAATATCAATGAAAAAATGTAGGATTTAAAACTTTTTTTTAGTATAGAATTTATAGAGAGAAATTTATACATGAGGAGGGGTTACTTTGAAGGAAGGTTTTACAGTTAATTTGGGTAATTTACTATTATCCCTATCAGAATCTGTAGATATGGCTAATCAAAATTCACCGCAGCATCAATTGAGAACAGCTTTTATTGCGCTGGAATTAGCAAGATCTCTTAATTTAGATGAAATAACTATTGAAAATATATTTATAGCTTCTTTATTGCATGATATTGGGAAAAAAATTGATTCAGAGGAAAATATAGATTATGAATTACAGTGTATAAGGGGACAACTATTTGTTCAAAGGGTGCCGCTATTAGAAAGTGCTGCCGAAATTATAAGATATCATTTTTTAGATTGGAAAGACTGGAAAGGAAGTATTGATAAACCTCTGACTATTTCTTCTCAAATTATCCTCCTTGCCAACTTTGTAGATATGATGATTAGCAGGGATAGATATATCCTCCATCAGGTAGATAATATATGGAAGGAATTAATTAGGTTAGAAGATGGGATCTTAAATAGTAAGGTCGTAGGAGGGTTCAAGGAGATTTTAATCAGGGAAGAATTCTGGTTTGACCTTACATCAAATCGACTATATTCAATACTTTTACATGACGGGCCTCTGAAGAAAAAGGAAATTAATTTAAATGAACTTGCCAGTATGGGAGAACTCTTTAAGGGGGTTATAGATTTTAAATCAAAGTATACAATAACTCATACTGCAGGGGTCTCAGCTTGTTCTGAGATGTTAGGGAACTTGTTTGGCCTCACAGAATTAGAGGTGAAGGTCTTGGGAATCGCTGCAAATTTCCATGATTTGGGTAAGTTGGCAGTCCCGAACAATATCTTGGAAAAAAAAGGTAAGCTGAGTAAGGAAGAATTTGAAATTGTTAAAAGTCACCCATATTATACCTATCAGGTTTTAAACTCCATAGGCGGGTTGCAGCAGATTGTTCAGTGGGCCTCTTACCACCATGAAAGGCTGGATGGAAGCGGGTATCCATTTCATTGTGTAGCCAAAGATTTGGATACAGGAGCCAGGATTATAGCGGTTTCAGACATATTTATTTCTAGACTGGAAAGAAAATCATATAGAAATGAGATGGAGAAAGATGAAATATTTGAAATTATGAAAAAAATGGGACGAAATAATTTTATAGATATGAAGTTTGTAGATCTGTTGTTTGATAATTATGAAATAATAGTAAACTATATTCATATTAAACAAGAAAAAACTATGGATTTTTATAAAAACTATGTAGAATATACCCGAAGAGAAGATGAGGTATATTGATTAAAACAAGCTGATTTTAAAATCAGCTTGTTTTTTTAATTATCTAAAAAATTATACCCGAGAGGGTGTCACCAAAATATTATTTGTCTGGATGCAACGTCACGTTGCTTTAAAAATATCCATAGATCCCGTAAACCTGGATCATCAACTTTTTAAACTCCTCCAACTCCTCAAAGGTATGAATGATATTTAATTTAGTGCCTGCATCATCTAAAATATAAACTGTTATATTTTTTTTAAGATTTATTTCTATGGCGGTTAATAGTCTGTCAAATTCCAAATAATTTTGATCGTGGAGTAATTTTTTTATATCTTTAATTTTTAAATTCAATGGATAACTCCCTATCTTTTAATATAAGTTCTGTGAACGTTTTTCATAATTTCTATCCTGCACTCTGCATAGTGAGAAGCAGCAGCATGGGTAGAGATGTTTTGCTCCTTGGCAATCCTGTAGATGTCTAATAGTCTATCATAGATTAATTCAGAATCGTGGAGTGCATTGACTCTGTTATATCCTTTGATTTCATAGTAAACATTGATCAATCCAGCAGCGTTTATAACGTAATCTGGAGCATAAACTATACCTTTCTCTCTTAAAATATCAGCATGTGAATCTTCTTTTAATACGTTGTTTGAAGACCCGGCAATAGCTTTACACTTAAATTGAGGGATAGTTTCGTCGTTGATAACTCCTCCTAATGCACAAGGAGCGAATAAGTCTACGTCTAAACCATAAATATCACTTGGAGCAACGAATTCAACTTCAGGATGCTCAGCTTTCATTCTTGCAATATGCTCTTCATTTACTTCAGTGAAGTAGATTTTTTTAGCTTTTTCTTTAGTATAAGTATCAGTTAAGAAGTCATATCCTAATAAGTATTTAATTAAGAAATAACCAGTTTGTCCTGCACCTTGTACAGCGAAAGTTTTGTCAGCTACAGAGTCAGATCCAAAAGCTTCT
>DAOUPY010000468.1 GCA_030625925.1 Fusobacteriaceae bacterium
CTTTTCTTTCCTCTATTTCGATTCATGATTATCAAATTTATTTATACTTAATAAAGAAATTTAAATATGACTCACCAAAATGAAATGAACTCGTATTAAAGGCGAAACCTTTAGAACTTTCTTTGTCACAGATTTCTATGGATTATAAATCTAATTAACACAGATCTAAGATGCCTTTCTTTCCTCTATTTCTTTTTCAAACTCACATTTAAAATTAGATTTACTTATATCTAATTTTGATATTCGTGAATCGAAACAGACCCGTATTAAAAATGGAATCTTTAGAATCTCAGTTAAGGTCGGAACCCTTGAAACCTTCTTTGTCACGAATTACACAAATTTTTAAATATTCTACTGTTAGAACACAGAAGTTTTTTATTTTTTTTGTGATATATTTAAATTTCTTTATCAAATTCACATTTAAAATTAAGTTTTCTAGTACACATAATTTTAATACTCGTGAACAAACTTTAATATTCGTATATCTTAGTGTAATTCGTGACTAGTTTTTTATTTTTTTTCTAAAATTTTTATTAAATTAAAAATTCTAAATCTTCATTGCCTCTACAGGCTGCAGCTTGGCCGCCCTATACGCCGGCAGGCTCCCGAAAACTATCCCCATTCCTACCGAAGTTATAAACACAGTCACTATCTGATCTGCATAGTAGATAGATGGAATTCCTATTATTTTCCCCACTACATAGGCTCCTCCACATCCAAAGAGAATTCCTATAACTCCTCCTACAGTAGAAAGAACCGTAGATTCCAATAAAAATATTTTCAGTATATTTTTTTCACTCATTCCCATAGTACGCAGGATTCCTATACTTGGAGTCATCTCTCTGACTGAATTTAACAATAAATTACTTATCCCCAGTCCCCCCATTACAAGAGCTACTATTCCAACTGCTCCCAAAAATATATTGATCATATCTTTTATCTTTTCAATTTTCAGGTATCTGGCGTTTCCCTCCAGGATCGTATACCTGTTCCTGTAATTTTTTCTGGATAATATCTGGATCACATAATTTGTAGTTTCCTCTATATCTTCTTTATCCTTGTAAGTAACTACCACCGTATTGACAACTCTGGTACTTCCTAGATTATTATATTCATCTATATCCATGTATATAGATCCTATTCCCAGAGTATCCCCTAAGTCTTCCCTATACACCCCTATTACCCGGAGCTCTACAGGTTTTCCTGTACTTAGATTTATTTGAAATGTTTTTCCCACTGCATGGCTTGTTTTAAATATTTTTTCGGCCACTTTATCCCCTATCAATACTTCCCTGCCCCTGATATTATTACTGCCTTCAATCTCTAGTTCTTTTCCTTTAATGGCAGATTTTGTGTAACCTTCTATTTTCATCTTATTTAGTTCATCATAATTAACTGTCATATTCATCTCAGGAGAAAATACATAGTCCACTATGGGCATATTTTCCAGTAGGTTTATATCCTCTAGATCATATCCCTGACTGCTTCCTATCAAAACTCTGTTCTCTGCTATACTGGCTAGGTCTTTTTTTACTGCAGCTTCTCCTCCGCTGGATATAGCAAAAATCCCCATGATGGAGGCTACCCCTATTATTATTCCCATGAGGGGTACTGCACTACGGAGTTTATTTCCCATAATAATTTTTTTTACCATCCAAATAACCAACTATATTTCCCCTCCCTTTACGGTTCCCACTGGGAACCAAATTTAGAATATAAGAGAAAGATAGCTTGGCTATCTTTCTCTTAACTTTTTTTGTTAAAGTCAAAAATACAATTTTATTCTTTTTACTTCGGTTTCCTTAGCGAAGGGAAACCATAAGAAGGAAGAGTAACGAAGGTTCTAAGGGTGTCACCCTTAACTGACTCCATTTCTTTTTATCTGAAATAGAAATAGAGGAAAGAAAAGCAGACTTTTTCTAAATGATGTTATCTGAGTAAGTCACAAATATCTCCGTCTTTTTATAGCTGCAGTCCTCGCTTCACTGCGGAACTTATTCTGTTGTACGACTGGGTAGAATATTTGTAGAGG
>DAOUPY010000463.1 GCA_030625925.1 Fusobacteriaceae bacterium
CGCCGTCTCCTACAATGGCGACAACCTCTCTATCCGGATTAGCAAGTTTAGCTCCTATGGCAGCAGGTAATCCAAATCCCATTGTTCCTGCTCCTCCAGAAGTAGCAATACTGTTGGGTTTATTAAACTCATAATACTGGGCTGTCCACATCTGATGCTGTCCAACATCTGTGCATATGATAGCTTCACCTTTAGTGACTTGACTTATCTTAGAGATCAAATGCTGCGGGCTGATTTCATCTGTAGAAAATTCCCTAGAAAGAGGAAATTTATTTTTCAACTCTGAAATCCTGTCCATCCATTCAGGGTGCTGTTTTTCATGAGGAGATTTTAAAAGTTTTTTTAGTATACAATTTAAATCACCTACAATATGCAGATCAGCTTCTTTTATCTTGTTTATTTCAGCTTCATCGATATCTATGTGTATAATTTTTGCATTTTCACAAAATCTTTGGACATCTCCAGTGACTCTATCGTCGAACCTCATTCCCAGAGCTATTACGAGATCGGCTTCATCCACAGCATAGTTGGCATAAGGTGTTCCGTGCATTCCCAGCATATGAAGGTTATGGATATCATGGTGGGGTAAGGTTCCTAATCCCAAAAGGGTAGATGTCATGGGAATATCAAATTTTTTAATAACTTTTTTTAATGTTTCCTGGGCTTTTGATTTAACAATACCATTTCCTGAAAGGATAATAGGTCTTTCACTCTTTTTAATCATATCTACCATGAGCTCTATAGATCTAGTTTCTGGACTGTCGTATAAGTGCCGGTATGTAGACGTTGGGTTATTTTCAGCCTGATAAAGTTGTTCAAACTTTTCATAGGAGATCTCTTGTAGTTGGATATTTTTGGGAATATCCACCAGTACAGGTCCAGGTCTTCCTATGTTTGTAAGGTAGATAGCTTCTTTTAAGATCCTGGGCAGATCTTCAATTGTTCTTACAAGGTAGCTGTGCTTAGTTATAGGAAGAGAAATTCCTGTAATATCGGATTCTTGAAAAGCGTCACTTCCTAAACTTGTGCTGGGAACCTGTCCGGTGATAACCAATAAAGGAGTTGAATCCATATGGGCTGTCATTATTCCAGTAACTGTATTAGTAGCACCTGGTCCCGAAGTAGCGATAGAAACTCCTGTTTTTTTACTAATTCTGGCATACCCGTCTGCTGCATGGGTAGCACCTTGTTCGTGTCTTGTAAAAATATGCCTTATCTTATCCTTGTAGTCATAGAGAGCATCATAGAGAGGAATTACTGCTCCACCAGGATAACCAAAGACTGTATTTAAGTCATGTCTATATAAAATTTCTAAAATTATTCTAGCTCCATTAATGTTTTTCATTAGAATACTCCCTTCTTAGCAATATTTGTTGTTATAACTGAACTTTCGCGATGGTGCACGCATTAAAAACCGTAGAGTTTGCCCGCCGGGGCAAACAGTTATAATTTTTCTTTGAAATCATCAAAATACTTTATTTTAAATAGAATTTTAAAAAAAAATTACATCTTAATATTATTATGGGCTTTCTAAGCACGAAATATCAATTATAAATAAAATTAATAATTTTTTAGAACGACAGCTCCCATGCTGGCTGAACTGACAACCTGCTGATATCTCCTGAGGTAACTGCTTTCTACCTGTTTTATTAGAGGTTTAAAGCTGCCTCTTCTCTTTTCTATTTCACTATCACTAACTTTTAAAGATATAGATCTATTAGGAATATCGATCTCTATAAGATCTCCTTCCTTTACCATACCAATAAGGCCGCCTTCTGCAGCTTCTGGAGATATATGACCGATTGCTGCTCCACGACTGGCTCCTGAAAATCGGCCATCTGTAATAAGAGCACAATATTTGTCCAGTCCCATTCCAGCTAGTGTGGCAGTAGGAGCTAACATCTCTCTCATTCCAGGGCCGCCCTTTGGACCTTCATATCTTATGACAAGTACATCGCCTTTTTTTATCTTGCCCCCTAAGATAGCTTTGACTGAGTCTTCTTCATTTTCAAAAATTCTGGCAGGTCCAGAATGTTTAATCATTGCTTTATCT
>DAOUPY010000552.1 GCA_030625925.1 Fusobacteriaceae bacterium
CATTTGGAAATGAGAAGACAAGCTCTAAAAACTTTGATAGACATAATAAAAATGTAGCTGACACTCTCATGAAAGCATTTGAGCCTATAAGTATATTGACCAGTGCAACGGGTTTATTTTCTGGCGGGATTCAAATTATAATCTTAGTTTTAGGTGGAATTATGGTAATAAAAGGCCAATTGACAATCGGTATATTGATTGCATTTTTACTCTTTGTAAACAGGTTTTTAGACCCGATTAAGAGAATTATTTCATTTTTAGAGATGTACCAGCAGGGAACTGTAGGTTATGAAAGATTTTGTGAAGTCATGGCTATCGATCCTGATATAAAAGATAGTGAAGGTGCTCAAAATTTAGAGGATATTTCCGGGAACTTAGAGTTTAAATCTGTAGATTTTTCATATAATGATGGAGAGATAATATTACAAAATTTTAACCTGGAGATAAAAGCCGGAGAAAAGATAGCTTTAGTTGGTCCCAGTGGAGCAGGGAAATCTACAATCTGCAGTCTGTTGCCTAGATTTTATGATGTGAGCCGGGGGCAGATTATCATAGATGGTGTCGATGTCAAGAAGATAACTCAGAATTCGTTGCGAAAAAATATAGGGATTGTTCAGCAGGACGTATATTTATTTCATGGAAGTATAGGGGATAATATTGGTCTGGGAAAAATTGATGCCACTGAAAACGAGATAGAGAGCGCTGCAAAAATGGCTAATGCACTGGAATTTATAAATGAATTACCTGATGGAATGGATACTTTGGTAGGAGAAAGGGGAGTAAAATTATCAGGGGGACAAAAACAAAGGATATCTATCGCCAGGATATTTTTGAAAAATCCAAAGATTTTAATATTGGATGAAGCTACCAGTGCCCTGGACAATCAAACTGAAAAATATATCCAGGATTCACTGGCCAAATTATCAGTAGGAAGAACTACCCTTACGATAGCTCATAGGCTGACGACTATAAAAAATTCAGATAATATAATCTATCTGGATAAAAACGGGATCCAGGAAGAGGGAACCCATGAGGAGCTTATAGGGAGAAAAGGAAAGTATGAAAAATTGTATAACTCTGAGTTTCATGGATTTGTGTGATATAATTAGAAAAAATACTTAGTCACGAATTACAAGAATAGAAGATAAATCAGAATTAAAAAATATGAAAGTAAAATTTTAAAAACTGAACCGCGAATAATGCGGATAGATGCGAATAAATCAAATAAAAAAAACTAGACGCAGACTTTAAATAATTAAAAAAAAGACTGTTTATGACTAAAGCAAAAAATATAGTCAGCTTTTGTTGGTATTTAAAAGTCAAGTCTTGCTCAGTATCAAAAAAA
>DAOUPY010000043.1 GCA_030625925.1 Fusobacteriaceae bacterium
ATTTTAAAGGATCTCTCTGAATCTATATAATATTTAATTCTAGAACTTCCTCTTTCTGATTCTCCGATATCGCGAATATTAAAATAAATAATACGAAATTATTTATTTTAAATGCGATCATAAAGAAGGCGAAAGTAGGAGCTAAAGATGTAAAATGTTATACTTTTATTCTAGCTATATCCTCTGTCTTTATTCGCATTTAAAATAAATGATATATATCATTTATTTTAAAAATCGCGACATTGGAGGAAAACAAGAAGAAAGTTCAATTAGTAAATACAAAAATCCCCTCTAGAATATCTAGAGGGGATTAAATTTTAGTTTTCTTCTGCGAATACGTCTTTACCCATTCCACATGGAGGACAGATCCATTCTTCAGGTAAGTTATCAAAACTAGTTCCTGCTTCTATTCCATTTTCTACATCTCCAACTTTTGGATCATAAACATATCCACATATTTCACATACATAATTTTTCATAATTTTTACCGCCTTATATTAGTTTTATTTAACTTTTGTAACCTTTACAAAAATAATTTTATCAAATCTGACCCGCTAAGTCAAGATAATTTTTTTTAAAATAAACTCCTCAATTCTTGACTACTGGGGTAGGTTAATGATAAGATTATTTTAAAGAAAATATTTAACGCATTTACAGTAAAACAGGAGGTAGTCAGATGTATGAAAATATTGTTGAATTAATAGGAAAGACTCCAATGGTTCGTTTAAAAAAAGAAAAAGGCCTGGCTGATATATATGTAAAATTAGAAAAATTTAATCCCAGCGGATCTGTAAAGGATCGAGCTGCACATCAAATGATAGTAGATGCCGAGACAGATGGTAAATTACAGAAGGGAGATATTATTTTAGAGCCTACCAGCGGGAATACAGGAGTAGCTTTAGCTATGATTGGAAAAGCCATGGGATACGAAGTAACTTTAGTTATGCCCTCTAGTATGAGTCAGGAAAGAAGGGATATAATAAGCTCTTATGGGGCAAATTTGGTCTTGACCGACCCTGCGAAAGGGATGACAGGAGCTATTGATAAAGCCTATGAGATGGCAAAGGATAACAGCAAATATTATATTCCAAATCAATTTGAAAATAATTCTAATATAAAAGCACACTATAACTCTACTGGGGTAGAAATCTACCATGAACTTCCAAAAATAGATATTTTTGTAGCAGGGGTAGGAACAGGGGGAACCCTTGGTGGAATAGGAAAATACTTGAAAGAATGTGATGAAAATATAAAAATTGTAGCAGTGGAACCATCTAAGTCAGCAGTTTTATCTGGTGGGACAGGTGGAGCTCATAAAATTCAAGGAATTGGAGCAGGATTTATCCCTAAAATATTAGACACATCTATAATTGATGAAGTTATTACCATAGATGATGAAATAGCTTATAAGATGACTAGAAATGTATTGGACAGCGATGGCCTGTTTCTGGGAATCTCCAGCGGATCGAATATCGCTGCTGCTAAAATATTAGCAGCAAAATTGGGAGAAGGAAAAATCGTGGTAACAGTAGCTCCAGATGGAGGGGAAAAGTACATCTC
The DNA here is from genome assembly GCA_030625925.1 of Fusobacteriaceae bacterium. Lineage (GTDB taxonomy): Bacteria > Fusobacteriota > Fusobacteriia > Fusobacteriales > Fusobacteriaceae > Psychrilyobacter. Next base: position 1,561 of record DAOUPY010000043.1, read on the forward strand.
CACAGGAGTATTTATAAAAACAGTATAGAATACTAAACCTTAGTTTATTTCTCTTGACATCTCAATAGAAATGCATTAGTATATAAGCAATTAATTATATAGTTTCTGGAGGAATAATGTTTAAAAATTTAAAGTATGATGTAAAAAATATAAGAAATATCGATCCAGCTGCAAAATCAAATGTAGAGGTTCTCCTACTCTACCCATCTGTTCACGCTGTCTTTATCTACAGGATAGCAAATAGATTATTTAAAAGAAAATTTTTCTTTTTAGCTAGGTTCTTGTCTCAAACAGCCAGGTTCATTACAGGAATAGAGATCCATCCTGGAGCAGCTATAGGCAGAGGACTCTTTATAGATCATGGAATGGGTGTAGTCATAGGAGAAACCGCTATAATCGGAAATAACGTCACTATCTACCACCAGGTTACCCTGGGGGGAACAGGTAAAGATTCTGGGAAAAGACACCCAACTATTGAAGATAACGTTATAATTGGTGCCGGAGCAAAGGTTCTAGGAAACATCACCATTGCCAAAGGAACTAAGATTGGAGGAAATACCGTAGTTTTAAAGGACAGCTATGAAAATTCTACAGTTGTAGGAGTAGCCGGGACTATGAAATGCAACGGAAAGTCTTGCACTATATCTCAATGCGGGGTAAAGGAAGATAAAAATTAAAATAATTATATATATTATAATTATTTCATGTCAACTTTTAACCTCTACTATGTTATAATAGGGGGAAGGAAGGTGAATTTTTTGAAAACCAATATATACGATGATATGAACAAAAATGAATTAAGTTATGAAGAATTATTAGAAAAAAATAACTATATCTTAATAGATGTGAGAACTCCCAAGGAATACCAGGAATCAACTATCCCAGGAGCCATTAATATACCAGTGTTACTAGACGAAGAGAGAATAATGGTGGGAACTGCATATAAAAAAGAATCTCAAGAAAAAGCTAAGCAGCTGGGTATAGAAGCGATCTCTAAAAGATTGGGTGACATCACTAAACAGATCAGTGAACTCTCAAAGAAATGCGATAATATCGTATTTTTCTGTGCCAGAGGCGGGATGAGGAGTGGATCTATGACTTCATTTTTCAAATCTATGGGATATAAAACTGCCAGATTGAGTGGAGGATATAAATCCTATAGAGCTTTTATGACAGAAGATTTTGAAAATATAGTTCATGGAGTGACACTGATAACTCTCCATGGAAAAACAGGTACAGGAAAGACAAAAATCCTAAATGAATTGCAGAAAAAAGGCATTGAAACCATAGACTTAGAGGGGTTGGCAAAAAATAGAGGCTCCCACTTTGGGCATATAGGGATACCTCAGGACAGAAGTCAAAAAACTTTTGAATCTCTGTTATATGATGCTGTTAAACACAGAAAAAATAATATAATTATCATAGAGGGTGAAAGCAGAAAGATAGGTCCTATCCACATACCAGATCCATTTTGGGATACCATGAAAGAAGGAGTGAAAATTTTAGTAGAAGCTCCTACAGAGATGAGATTGGACATCATCATGGATGATTATACTGGAATCGACCAATTAAAAGAGAATTTATTAGAAGTTGCAGAAAAATTAAAAAGATATATGGATGGCAGTGCCTACAGTAAATTTATCGACTTAGTGGAAAAAGGCGAGATCAGGGAAGCTGCTCGTCAAATGATGATAGAATACTATGACCCTATGTACAACAAAAGTTTAAACAAACATAACTATCATGAGGAAGTTATGATCGAAAGTATTGAAGACGGGGTTACAAAATTAGAGAAAATCTTTAAAAATTTTAAGTAAAAAAATCAATTAGGAGTTAAATAGATTTGTCTATTTAGCTCCTAATTTTTTTATTATCCAGATACAACGTCACATTGCTTATATATATTTCCCCATAAAAATAGGGATGATCTCTCATCCCTCTATCTCTTACTTATTTAATTTGACCTTCATTAAAAGGTCTCCTACTTTTACATCCCCTTTAGCTACTACTATTAATTCAGCAACTTCATCCATATTAGATATGATGATTGGAGTTCTTGCAGATTTTGCATTTTCCACAATGTATTCAAGATTATACTTTACCAGCTCGTCCCCTGTTTTTACATCTCCAGGTGTAACTAGTCTTTCAAACCCTTGTCCATCCAATTTTACTGTATCAATTCCAAAATGTACTATCATCTCTAATCCGCATTCAAGATCGAAACTAACTGCGTGATTAGTATCAAAGATATCTATCTCAGCATCAGCTATAGCATGAACAGATCCCTCTGCAGGCTCTATAGCACATCCATCCCCTATCATTTTTTGAGCAAATGCTTCATCAGGTACCTCTGATAAGTCGATAACTCTACCATTTAACGGTGAGTATATTTCAATATAATTTTCCTCTTTATTTTTCTTGAAAAAATCAAATAATCCCATTTTAAATCCTCCTGTGTATAATCTTTCTCAGCATGATAATTATACTATATTTTTATTATTTTTAAAAGTTCAAAAATGTTTTAAACTTTAATCATAAAGAAGTAATATCTAACCATTTACAAATTACTTAAACTAAAAGATGAGATGCTAGATTTTTACTTATTTTCTCTCCCTTTAAAAGTTCAACTAATTTTAGAGCAAATGGGATAGTTGTACCTGGCCCTCTAGACGTTATGAAATTCCCATCTACTACCACATCTAAATCACCTCTATAAACAGCTCCAAATAGATCTGACTCCACACCCGGGTAGCAGGTGGCCTCCTTGTCTTCTAAAAATCCCATCTTTCCAATCACAAGGGGAGCGGCACAGATAGCTCCTATATATTTATCCTCTAAATTAAAATCTCTAATCTGTTTCTTTAATATCTCCGATGAATCCAAATTTAGAGTTCCCGGCATCCCACCTGGTAAGACCATCATATCATAACCCTTATGACTCATCTCCTCTATCAGAGTGTCAGCCACTACCTTTATATTGTGAGCTCCTGTTACCTGTATATCTCCTCCCACGGCAACTAAATCAACTTCAACCTCTGCTCTTCTCAAAATATCTGCTGTAGTCAGTGCCTCTATCTCCTCAAATCCTTCAGCTAAATACAGTGCTGCCCTTATCATCTTAACCTCCTATACTCTGCACAACCATAGTTACACCACTGACAATAGTTTTTATTCCTACAGCCATTATAAATAACTGCATTACCCTGGACAGTACAAATAAAACCAATTTTCCAAATATTTTTTCTATAGTATCTGCAGCAGAAAACATAAGATGTATTATTAGAAATACCACAACACAAGAGAGGGTACTAGAAATTATCCCAGCCTCCTGTCTGATAAGGAGCACTCCTGCCAATGAACCAGGACCAACTAACATGGGGAAAGCCATAGGAATTATCCCCTGCCTGATCTCCTCTTCCTCTGTTAACTCTTCCTGAGGCTCATCTTTTTTCTTATGTTTTTTAGGAAATAAGAGATTCTTTAAAGCTACAATAACTAAAATTATTCCTCCTGCTATCCTGACTTCTTTCATTTCCACCCGGAAAAAATTATGCATCATAAATGATCCTACAAGAGCAAATGTCGCCATTATAGCAAAGCCCGTAACGACTATCACTTTGAATAATTTTTTTCTGGTAATCTTCCCCATATCCTCTGTCAATCCTATAAACAATGGCACATTCCCAAATGGGTTCAATATGGCAATCATTGTCATAGCATTGATAAATATCTGAATTACATACTCCACTTTGTTTCACTCTCCTAATATTTTATATTAGACTAAATTTATCACATTCCTTTATTTTTTTCAATATTATTTTAGAATGTTTTTTCTAAAGATTAAAAGATTTATAGGTGGCAGCTCAAATTTTGAAAAAAACAATGTAGATTGACAACTACAGCTAAAATATGTTAAAAACTACTTAGCACCCAAGAACAAAGAGTGCTAACTTTTTTTTAGGAGGATTTACTATGCATAAAGAAACATTAAATTTTCAAACTGAAACAAAAGAACTATTAAACCTAATGATCCACTCTATCTACACACATAAAGAGATTTTTTTAAGGGAGCTGATTTCCAATGCCAGTGATGCACTGGACAAATTAAAATTTAAAGCCTTAACAGATCAAACTATATTAAAAGATGACAATGAATTTAAGGTAGAAATATTTATTAATAAGGAAAAAAAGACCATAACTATTAAAGATAATGGAATTGGAATGACCCATGAAGAGGTTGTCTCAAATATCGGTACCATTGCAAAATCAGGGTCCCGTGCATTTGCAGAGGCTCTCAAAGAGGCCAAAAATAATAATGATGACCTGTCTATCATCGGACAATTTGGGGTAGGATTCTATTCATCATTTATGGTGGCCAACAAGATAACTCTTAAGACTAAAAGCCCTGATTCTGATACAGGAGTCAAATGGGTATCTACAGGAGAGGGCAGTTTCACCATAGAGGATACTAAAAAATCTGACAGGGGAACTGAGATCATCCTCCATCTGAGAGAGGAAGAAAATAAAGAAGATTCTAATGCAGAATATTTGGAGGAATATAAGATCAAGGAATTGATTCAAAAATATTCTGACTATGTGAGATATCCAATCTTACTTGAAGTAACTAAAACTATAGAAGATGAAGAAACTAAAGTAAAAACAGAAACAAAAGAGCAGGAAAAAATAAATTCTCAAACCCCTCTATGGAAAAAATCTAAAACCGAAGTCACAGAAGAGGAATACAATGAATTTTATCAAGGAAAATTCCATGACTGGGTAGATCCTTTAAAAACTATCCATTTTAAAGTTGAAGGAAATTTAGATTATTCAGCACTACTATATATCCCATCTAAAACTCCTATGGATTTTTATTCCAAAGAGTTTGAAAAAGGACTGCAGCTGTACAGTAAAAATGTCTTTATTATGGAAAAATGCAAGGAATTGATCCCTGATCACTTCAGGTTTATCAAGGGATTGGTGGATTCTCCAGATCTTTCTCTGAATATCTCCCGTGAAATTTTACAGAAAAACAGGCAGCTAGGAATAATTGCTAAAAATTTAGAGAAGAAGATCCAAAAAGAATTGGAAAAGATGTTAAAAACCGACAGAGATGAATATATCAAATTTTGGAATGAGTTTGGTATAAATATCAAGGGTGGAATCTATGAAAATTTTGGCAGATATAAGGATGCACTGAAAAATCTTTTGATTTTCAATAGTACGAAAGATGAGAATATGACCACTCTCATGGAATATAAGGATAGGATGCCTGAAGATCAAAAACATATCTACTATGTTTCTGGAGACAATATTAAAAGTCTGGAAAAAATGCCTCAATTAGAGGGAATTAAGGAAAAAGGATGGGAAGTTTTATTCTTTACCGACAAGATAGACGAATTTGCCATCAAATCTCTGGAAAGTTTTGAAAATATCACATTTAAATCTATTCACGAAGCCAACGAAGAGCTCTCTAGTGAGGACGATAAAAAAATGTTAGATGAGGTAGAAAAAGATAATTCCGATCTATTTACTAAAATTAAGGAAGCTTTAGGAGACAAAATTTCTAAAGTTAGACCAACTACAAGACTTAAATCTAGTGCTGTCTGCCTTGTGAGCGGTACAGGCGGAATCTCATTTGAGATGGAAAAACTAATGGCTGAAATGCCTGGTGATAATCCCATGGGAGCTATCAAGGCAGAGAGAATTTTAGAGATAAATTCCAATCATGAACTTTTTAAAGCCCTGATTAAAGTAAATGAAGTGCACCCGGAAAACTTAAGTAAATATGCAGAAGTTTTATATTCTCAAGCTTTACTTATAGAAGGATTCCAGTTAGAAGATCCAATAGAATTTGCCAATAATATGACCGACCTATTGATAGAGGCATCTAAAAACTAAAGGCAACATGACGTTGCATCCAGATAGGTATAACCCGAGATTTTATAATTTTTAATGCCTTGAACAACAAAAAAGCTAGAAATGACATTGTGTCATTTCTAGCTTTCTTATTATATAAATAACCTTATTTTCTTGCTTCTTTTAATTTATCAGCCATAGCAGTTGCAATTGCTTCTAATTTTGTATAGTCTTCTGATCTAGGTGTTCCCTTTACTTCTACAGATTCTCCTACAACTTCTACACCTCTAAGCGAGTCAGCAAAAGCTTGTATTCCTTTTACTCCACCGCCGCTCCACATCATATTTCCAAAGATACCCAAGTATCTATTTTTTAATCCGTAGTTTTGTAGTTTAGATAAAAGTGGTTGAACTTTTGGATAAACTGCATTGTTATGTGAACAAGATCCTATGATTAATCCTTGATACTTCCATATATCACTGATTATGTATGAATGATCTGTCTTAGATGCGTCATATAATTTTATATCTATAATTCCTTCTTTAGATAGTTGTCTAGCAATGGCATTTGCCATTTTTTCTGTATTTCCATACATAGAACCGTAGACTATTACTACCCCTTCTGCTTCTGGCTCCATCTTAGACCATGCATCATAGTGACCTAATACTCTAGCTATCTCTGTTCTCCATATAGGACCGTGGCAAGGAGCGATACATTTGATGTCCAATCCGCCTAATTTTTTTATAGCAGCTTGTGTAGGTGCTCCATACTTACCTACAATATTTGAATAATATCTTCTCATCTCATCCTCATAGAAACTAAGATTTAACTGGTCATCAAAGATTCCGCCATCTAACGAACCAAAACTTCCAAATGCATCATTTGAAAATAATATTCCTGTAGTAGACTCATATGTAACCATAGATTCCGGCCAATGTACCATAGGCACCATAGCAAATGTAAGGGTATGCTTACCTAATTCTAAAGTATCCCCTTCCTTAACTACCAATCTATTCTTTTCACAACGT
>DAOUPY010000479.1 GCA_030625925.1 Fusobacteriaceae bacterium
ATCAACAGGTCCGACGCATATAGCGGGATCGTTGAAAAAGAGTATTGTAGCTATCTACCCCAATAAAAAAACTCAAGCACCTTTGAGATGGGGAGTATTTGGGCATAGGGATATAACCTATATAGTTCCTGATAGAGATAAAAAGGAAAATTATAAACATAAATTTTTTGACAGTTACACAGATGAGACAAGGGAAGAGATAGTGAGTGCTATAAAAAACCAATTGAAGAAGTAAAATACTGAACCGCTAATGTCGCAGATAATCGCTGAGCAGCAAAAATGTTTGAAACTTGAATATTATGGTAAAAATATAGGTAACTATATAGCGGATATTTTAGTAGATGATAAAATTATTGTGGAATTAAAAACTGTAGAAAAAATAACGGAAATTCATATAGCGCAAGTTATAAATCATTTAAAAATAACAGGTAAAAAGCTGGGAATAATATTAAACTTTAAAAATTCAAAATTAGAATATAGAAGAGTGGTATTAGAAAAAAATATTTGTGAAAATTAGCGTCATTAGCGGTTTCAAAACAGGAGTTTTATTATGAGAATTAGGGAATTGAATAGAAAGTTACAGGATTTTTTGAGACCTAAAAGATTAGCTTTAGGAAGATTTTTGTGGGATCGTAAAGGGAACTCTTCTTTTTTATGGTTTCTCTTTAATAAAGAGAAACCGAGGCTGGAGCTAAAGAAGATAAAGCATAATAATTTAATCAAAGGTGAAAATATAAAATCTATTTTGTTTATAAGAAATGACGGAAAGATCGGAGATATGATCATCAATACTTTGATGTTTCGTGAGATAAAAAAAGCATATCCACAGATAAAAATCGGTGTAGTCACCAGAGGAGCTAATAGGCAGGTTATAGCGAATAATCCCTATGTGGATAAGATCTATAATTATAGTAAATCTAATGGGGAATTAAAAAGCTTAGCCAATGAGATAGCGTCTGAAAAATATGACCTTTTAATTGATTTTTCAGAGATGCTGAGAGTTAAGCAGATGAAGTTTATTAATCTGTGTAAGGCTGGGATCAACATGGGACTCAATAAGGCTGATTGGAGCTTATTTGATGTGTCTGTGGAATACACAAGGATGGATCAGCATATAACTCATAGGTATAAAGAATATTTAAAAATATTAGGAATAAAAAATCCAGATCTATCCTATGATATCCACCTTTCAGAAGAAAACCTGAAATTTGGAATAGAATTCAGAGAGAGAATAAAAGAAAAAAAATTGATCTGTATAAATCCATATGGGGCGAGTAAATATAGGACTTTAAATAAAGAGAAAATTAAAGAAATAGTAGAGGTAGTATTAAAAGAAGAGGATACTGCAGTAACTTTTGTATATTCTCCAGATAAATTAGTAGAATTGAAAAAAATAGTAGAAGAGATGGATTCAAAGAGGGTTTATTTAAATGAAAACATAAGTTCTATTATGGATACAGCATCAATTATCAAGATATCTGATTTTATAATTACACCAGATACTTCTGTCGTTCATTTAGGAGTTGCTTTAGATAAGCGGATGGCAGCTATTTATAGATCAGATGAAGGGTCAGAAGAGTTAAATAGCGTTGTGTGGGGAGCTAATTCAGCTAAGGTGAAGCAGATTTATGCTAAATCAAATTTAGGAGAAAATGAAGAAGCAGATGTAAATAAATTTGAGGTTGAGGAAATAGAGTTGATTAAAAAGGGGATTAGTAAATGAAAAAAAAAGTGATATTTCATAGTGGAAGCCTTAGAATGGGTGGACTAGAAAGGGTTTTGGTAGAAGTTCTACAAAATATAGATTTAGATAAATTTGATATTAAATTATTAATAGAAGATGAATTTAAAGAGGAAAACATTTTTGAAAAAGATATTCCGAAAGAAATAAAAATAACATATTTAATTCCAGAAAATGTTTTACAAAAAACTAAAAAATTAAGAGAAAATAAGAAAAA
>DAOUPY010000396.1 GCA_030625925.1 Fusobacteriaceae bacterium
CATACAGTGGGTATAGATGCTGTTATGAATATGAAGGGATATGCCGGTCACTACGGCCTTGAAAGATATAAAGGGATCGAAGCTTATAACTTAGGATCCCAGGTGGAAAATGAGGAGTTCATCAAGAAAGCTATCGAATTAAAAGCTGATGCACTGCTGGTTTCTCAAACAGTTACTCAAAAAAATATCCATATTCAAAATTTAACTCACCTGGTAGAGTTAATGGAGGCAGAGGGAATCAGAGATAAGGTAGTCCTTATTGCTGGAGGTCCTAGAATTTCCCATGAACTGGCTAAAGAATTAGGTTATGATGCTGGTTTTGGACCTGGAAAATACGCAGATGATGTAGCAACCTTTATTGTAGAAGAGATGGTAAAAAGAGAGTTGGTATAGTAAAAAATGTTTGGCTACGAATTATCCTAATAGATATGGCCAAAACTTCTGAAAATAAAAAACACAAAGAAAAAGTAACAGGAACTTTTTCTTGTTACTTTTTTCTGTTTTTTTTAAGATGATGTTATAACGACAGATAATGAGCTGTTTATAGGATCTCAAAAAAAAATAGTAAGATCATTTCTTTACTTTTATGGATAATGGAGTATACTTATATTGTTTTTATATTCTATTAAAATAAGATTAGATTAAACTTAAATATAATTAATTTAATCTATCTTAAAATAAAAAAGGAGGGGAAAAAAGAGATAGTGTAATAAAAACGTTTAACTACGAATTACGCTAATTAGGTCTAGCCAGAACTTTTTTCCGCCGAGTTCTTACTATTCATTTCATGAAATTTAGAGTTTTTCGTAGAAATTTGAAATCTTTTATTATTTTTTAATTTAAAAGGAGTAGATTCTATGAATAAAACTGCAGCTAAAGAGACAACTATTAGACAAAAAAGTATTTTTGAAAAATTTACAAACTTATGTGTAATATTAATTCAAAAATATCTGCCCGATCCATTTATATTTTGTGCCATTTTAACATTTGTAGTTTTTCTGATTGCAATCCCTATTACTAAACAATCACCTATGTCTATTATCAATACCTGGACCAATGGATTTTGGAGTTTATTATCCTTTGCCATGCAGATGGCACTGGTATTAGTCACAGGGCATACTATGGCGAGTTCTCCATTCTTTAAAAGAACACTATCATTTATGGCCAGTAAATTAAAAAATCCATCTCAAGCCATAATAGGAGTTACTGTAGTTTCTATTTTAGCTTCGTTTATTAATTGGGGCTTTGGTCTTGTAATTGGTGCAATATTTGCTAAAGAAATTGCTAAAAAAGTGAAAGGTGTAGATTATCGATTATTAATTGCTTCTGCATATACTGGATTTTTAGTCTGGCATGGGGGATTATCCGCTTCAATACCTTTAAAACTTGCGTCTGGTGGTGGTTTGAAAAGTGCAACTGCCGGGGCTGTTACAGAAGCTATTCCTACATCTATGACTATTTTTTCAGCTACTAACTTAATAATCTTAGTGCTTCTATTTATTACTTTACCTTTTGTTAATAGAGCTATGCATCCAAAAAAAAAAGATGTTATAACTATAGACAATGACCTGCTTATAGAGATCCCAGAAGAAAAACTAGATTTCGCTGCTATGACCCCTGCTGAAAAAATAGAAAACAGTAAAACAGTTTCTTTACTTTTAGGAATGATGGGTTATACTTATATAATTTCATACTTTATGAACAATGGATTTGCATTAAATTTAAACATAGTTAATTTTGTATTCTTATTTACAGCAATACTTTTACACGGAACGCCTCAGAGATTTTTAAGTGCAATCAAAGAAGCTTCCAAGGGTGCCGCAGGAATAATTCTTCAGTTCCCTTTCTATGCTGGGATCATGGGGATAATGGTTGGAAAAGGACCTGAAGGGATTTCTCTGGCAGGTGCCATGTCTCATATGTTTGTTAATATTTCCAATGAAACAACTTTTCCTTTCTTTACTTTTTTAAGTGCAGGAGTTGTTAACTTCTTTGTTCCATCTGGTGGAGGCCAGTGGGCCGTTCAGGCTCCAATAATGATGCCTGCTGGGGCTGCTTTAGGTATTCCAGCAGCTAAAACTGCCATGGCAATAGCATGGGGAGATGCATGGACAAATATGATTCAACCATTCTGGGCTCTTCCTGCTCTGGCTATTGCAGGCTTAGGTGCAAAAGATATAATGGGTTACTGTTTGGTAGTACTTCTTTATTCTGGAGCTGTTATTTCACTAGTTTTAATGTTTCTATAAATTTAATATCTTAAACTAAAAAAGGGGGAAACAAAGTTATGTCTAAAAAAATAATTGATGTTGCAGATGCAGTATCTAAAATAGAAGATGGGATGACCATCATGGTAGGAGGATTTTTAGGTACTGGAACACCTCATACTATCGTAGATGCCATTGTAAAAAAAGGTGTAAAAAATCTGACTATTATCTCTAACGACACAGGAATAAAAGATAATGGTGTAGGAAGATTCATCTATAATAATATGGTTAAAAAAGTAATCACATCACATATTGGTACAAACCCAGAAACTGGCAGACAAATGAA
>DAOUPY010000146.1 GCA_030625925.1 Fusobacteriaceae bacterium
ATAAGATTCATGTAGTCTCTGGATTGCTGCAATTAGAGGAATATGAAAAAGCTAAAGATTATATCCTTTACTTGGAATATGAAGTGGAGAATGAAAAACATAATGTTGTAGGAGTAAAAGACCCGATAATAGAAGCCCTTATCCTGGCAAAAATGAGTTTAGCTAAGGAACATAGGATAGACTTTAAGATAGATGAAAAAGCAAAATTAGATAAAACCCATGGTGGGATAGATACAAATGATTTGGTTGTAATAATTGGAAATCTATTGGAAAACGCCAGAGAGGCCTGTGAAAACAGTGTGGAAAAGAAGATTCAAGTTGGGTTTTTTGAAGATGAAGTTAAATTGAGGATAGAGGTTACAGACAGCGGCCGAGGGATAGACACCTATGAGATGGAAAAAATATTTAATATGGGTTACTCATCTAAGGGTAAGGGACGTGGTTCTGGATTGGCACTCATTAAAAACCTTGTGGAGGTATATAGAGGCAGCATGAATATTAAGAGCCGGAAAAATAATAAAACATTTTGTGTAGAACTCAGTAAGGAGGGGAAGTTATGATAGATGTAGTTATTATAGAAGATGATCCCATGGTAAGTATGATAACAGAGAAGATAATAAATTCTGTAGGAGAATTTCGGGTAGTTAAAACCTTCAAAGAGGGAAAAACAGCCATTAAATATTTGGAAAAAAATGATGTAGAATTAATAATATTGGATATGTTTTTACCTGATACCAATGGTTTGGTAACTTTAGAGACTATAAGAAAGAAAAAAGTTGGTGTAGAAGTTATTTTTTTGACAGCTTCAAATAACACTGCAGAGATAGAGAGGGCATTTAAATTAGGAGCTATAGACTATCTTATAAAACCCTTTGATTTTAACCGGTTAAAAGATTCTTTGGGAAGATATTTAAATAAAAAAGCAAATATCTCAGGGAAAAAAATACTGAACCAAAGTGAAGTAGATAAATTATTTTTAAGAAATAAAACTAAGGGGAGCAGTGTTAAGGGGATCAGCGAAAAAACTTTGACAAAAATAATAGATATATTATTGCTGGATCCTTCCAAGGAATGGTCCTCTAAGGAAATTTCAGATATTTTAAATACAAGTACAGTAACAGTAAAAAAATACCTGGACCATCTGATGGAGTTGGGAAGGGTAGAAAATTCGATCTACTATGGCAGTGTAGGCCGTCCTGAATATAAGTATAAGGTAATATTATAAAATCACATTAATTGGAAGATTTTTTAATAATAGGAGAAGTTAATGGAAATACTGGATAATAAACGAAGTAAAGAGATGTATAGTAAGTAATATAAAAAAAATGACAAAATAAGCAGAATGCTTAAATTGTCAAATTAAGTGCAACATTGGATTCTGTTTGAGGAAAGACATCGGTTGATTTAGTATACAAAACATGATATAATATTAGAATGATATAATGTGAAGTAAATAAAATGATTACTTAATTGGCGAGGTTTATAATGTTTTTATATAGTATAGATACGAACTAATTGAATAAAAGGAAAATTTGATTTGAAAAATTTTTGTAGAACTGGGGTTTACTCAGGGTCTCTTTTGAGGCAATGAGTTATGCTACTTATGTGGCATATTGTGAGTCTATCAGACGAAACTTAAACACTCTAACTCTACTACCATTATGGTAGTAGAATTAGGGTGTTTTTTTATTATTTAGGAGGAGAAAAGTGGAGAAAAAAAAGAAAACTCAAAAAACGAAGAAACCAGAGACAAGATTGAAAAAAGCAAAGTTTGAAACCGATAAACTGAAGGGAAAAACAAAATTACTACATTCCAGGAATGTTAGTAAATGGGGGTTTGATTTTCACCCGCAGGTAGCTATTATTTCCGGATTGTTGGTTTTATTCTTTATAGGAGCGACTTTAAAAGATCCAATAGGGGTTAATAAAGTTCTAAGCGGCATTAAAGACAATATAACCAACAACTGGAATTGGTTTTTTATAATAAGTGCCAATATATTTTTAATTTTCCCTATCTATCTTATGTTCAGTAAATTAGGAGAGGTTAGATTGGGAGGACCTAAGGCAAAACCGGAATACACTAATTTTGCGTGGTATTCTATGCTTATAAGTGCCGGAATGGGTATTGGTCTTATGTTCTGGAGTGTGGGAGAACCCCTTTATCACGCCACAACGAAAATGCCTATAACTGATGGAAATTCTGTTGGAGAGGCTTTGGGCATAACTTTTTATCACTGGGGATTTCATCCATGGGGAATCTATACTTTGGTAGGTCTATCCCTGGCATTTTTTGCATATAACAGAGGGTTACCCCTCTCTTTAAGATCTGTTTTCTATCCGATATTTAAAGACAAGGTGTTTGGATGGGTAGGAGATATTATCGATATCACAGCTGTAATTTCATGTCTTTTTGGACTGGCCACTTCCCTTGGATTTGGTTCCCAGCAAATAAATGCAGGATTAAATTTTTTATTCGGGATCCCTCAATCACCGAAAGTACAAGTAATAATTATAGTTGTAATTACATTTATAGCAACGATATCTGTTGTTTCTGGGATAGGAAAGGGAGTCAGAATCCTTTCAGAATTGAATATGAAAGTCGCAGCCGTCTTTCTTATTCTGATTATAGTTTTAGGACCGACTCTTTATATGGTAAGAGCTTTTAATAATGGGCTGGGATTTTATTTAAACAATTTAATTTCAATAAGTTTCTTTACTGAAAACGGGAATAAGTGGCAGGGTTCATGGACTATTTTCTACTGGGCATGGTGGATTTCATGGTCACCTTTTGTAGGAATGTTTATTGCTAGAATTTCAAAAGGAAGAACAGTGAGAGAATTTATATTAGCTATTCTTATAGTCCCAACATTGCTAAGTTTTATCTGGTTGTCTGCATTTGGAGGAACAGCTTTATTTCAAAACAGTATAGACGGCGGAGCTCTGCTGAATGCAGTCAATAATAATGTAGCTACTTCATTGTTTGCAATGATCCAGAATTTAGAAATATCTTCACTTTTTAAGATGATTCTTTCAGTAATGGGTACATTCTTAGTTATATCATTCTTTGTTACTTCATCGGATTCAGGATCCCTTGTGGTTGATAACCTGACCTCCGGCGGGAAGATGGATTCTCCGGTTCCACAGAGAATATTTTGGGCTGTAATGGAAGGGACCATAGCGGTAGCACTTTTAATTGCCGGGGGAAGTGAGGCATTAAGTGCCCTTCAAACAGGTGTAATTCTTTCTGGGCTGCCCTTTACAGTAATGCTGCTTGCTATGACTTATAGTTTGCATGTGGGTCTTCGAAATGACCTGAATAAACTTAAACAGTATAGGGAAGACAAATTATTAAATAAAATTTTTAATGAGAAAATATATGGTGAATTTGAAAAAGATGAGCAGATCAAAGGAAAGTCAGATAAAATTAATTTAGATGCTATATAATTCCTAGAATAATTTAAAGGGGGGGAAATTATGACAAGATTAGAACGGAAGTTAGCTATAAAAAAACTTTTTATAGATACAACTGTGACTATTATTAAAGAAGAGGGAGTAGAAAAGGTTAGTATAAGAAAAATTGCAAAGATTACCGGATATAACAGTGCTACCCTTTATACTTATTTTAAAAATTTAGATTATTTGATACTTTTAAGTTCTATCAAGTTTTTAAAAGAGTACCTTAAAGGTCTGAATGAGTATATCGCCAAAGCTAAAGATCCATTGGAGGAATCTATATTTATTTGGGAGTTTTTTTGTAAATGCTCGTTTGAAAGACCAAAAATTTATAGTTCTATATATTTTTCAAACTTAGATTGTAATCAAAAAAATATCGAAAATTGTTGTGTACTCGAAGAGTTCTATAAAATTTATCCAGAAGAAATTCCAACATTTTTATCGAAGTTTGAGAACATAATGTTAAAATTAGACCTCTGTCAGAGAAATAAAGAGATTCTTATTAATCTAGTTGATGAAGGGTTTATAACTTTGGATAAAGTTGAACCTATAAATGATTTACAACTGCTTATATATAAAGGTTTACTCGATGAAGCTGTTAAAACTGAAAATATTAAAAAACGTAAATTTTTATGCGATAAAACCATTAAGTATATAAAAAAATGCTATAATTTTTCACCTTGCATTTGATTAGATAATGTCGATAAAAAGTTTAACCTGTTTTTATAGAAGATTTTCGTTATAGAATATATGACCATATTTCCTATAGAAAATTTCTTTTAGTAGAAGAGTAGAACCACATTTTTTACAAATATATTTTTACGAAAAATTGAAATTTTTTCATGTCTCTGAATAGAAAGTAATAAAAAAGAAAAAAGATTGCGATTAAATTAGCAATCTTTTTTATTCTATAGGAAATTATAAAAGTGAATCTCGTAAGAGATTTACATCAAAATAGTATTTGAAGTTTAGAGTTAAGTTTTAAGTGATAAGTTTTTAGAAAAATAGCATAAAAAAAGGACTTAAAAAATTAAGTTAAGATGAAATATTTAATTTTAAAAATTTAAGGATAATATAGATCACCATATTTTTTATGATGGAATGAAGTCAGCCTCATTTCAGTAGAGCAAATTGGACAAATTAAAGGATCTTCCCCATAAAGTTTTAAAATACGTTCTCGCCATGTTAAAAGAGAGTTTTTAATGGCAGATTTTTTAAAAAATGATTTAATTTTATCTTTGAGAGTTCCTTTTATGTTTCGAGCGTAAAAACCATATCTTCTAATAGCTTTAAATCCTTTAGGATTAATGTGTAGAATTAATCTTCCAATAAATTTAAACAGAGGAAGTGTTAGAAATATTTTTTCTTTAGTCGCAACATCAATATACCAAAATGTAACTTCATTATTTTCAAATCTAGTAATTCTATATTCAGCAATAGCTGGTCTCATGAGGTAACGCCCGATGTATTTTAATACTTGAGGTCTATTATTGAGTATTTCACCTTTTAAATTGACAAAAAAGTCTTTTTTGTAACAAAGAGAAATGATATTCTTAGTTTTTTTACACTTTGGATATGCTTCAGAAATACTTTTAAGAACAAGATATTTCCAAGAATTATTAAAAAATTTAGATGGGAAAAAGTCGAGTTTTTTCCAAGCG
>DAOUPY010000310.1 GCA_030625925.1 Fusobacteriaceae bacterium
TACCATTTTTTATTTGTATCGATTTTTTCATTTTTCCAAAGAGAGATCTCTTTTTTATTTGTCCCTGAGTCGTCTCCTCTAGATATAAATTTATATTTATTTATATTTATCTGGTTAAGAGCATCATCTAGGTTTTTAAATTCTTTTCCGTCTTCAGGTCCTACAAGAATGAAAAAGTTATGCATGAATTGAACTCTATCTATTCCGTGTCCAGCTTTAATAAATTTAAGCTCAGATGTTTTAGCGTGAACAAGAAGGGCATCTACCTCTCCATCTTCTCCCATCTTAAGGGCACGACCTGTACCAACTGCTACAAACTTTACATCGATTCCGCTTTCCTTTTCAAATTCAGGTAATATATAATCCAAAAGACCACTATCTCTTACACTGGTAGTAGTAGCCAGTAAAAGCTGATTAGAAGCTCCAAAACTAGCCAGTGATATTAATAACATAAGTATAAAAATTGTTTTTTTCATGATATCCTCCGATAAATAAGTATGACAATAAAAATGGCAAAAATATTTTTGACTATATCTATAATTTAATTTGTTCTACTTTAAGATCCTTTCTTCATTTATATAAATAATGGGTTCACTGGCCATTATTCGTCCAACTACTGTAAGACCAGTTTTTTTGGCTAATTCTAAAGCTGACGTTGTGGGAATACTCCTAGTTACAACAACTGGAATTTCTGCCGCAGCACATTTTAAAATCATATCGGTGGAGATTCTGCCAGTAGATATGACAACACTGTCTCTGAGGTCGTAATTTCTACTGAGGCAGGCTCCTATAATTTTATCTACAGCATTATGCCTTCCCACGTCTTCAAGAGCAATTAATCCTTTATTAGCATTATACACAGCACAGCTGTGCATTCCCCCTGTCTTTTGATGTTTTACTGCTAATTTAAACATCTCCACAGTGGCATTTTTTAACCTTTCCAAGTGAAAATTTGTCTGGGATTCTAAAATTTTATCCAGTTTCAGATTTAAATTTGGAGAACTGCCGCAAGCACTTGATAAGACCGTATTTAAAGAAATGTCGTTATTCATGGATATAAACTCAGATGTGATATAAATATTTTTTAAGCTGTTGCAAATTCTGATAGACTGGATATCCTCGATATCTTCAATGAGATTTCGTGTATACAGGTGACCTATAGCCAGCTCCTTTAAATTTTCTGGAGTACACATAAATGTAATTATTTTTTGGTTATTTATAAACAAACTTACATTTGTTTCTTCACAAACTGGATACATAGTTCTATTTTCCCCTTTTTCTATTTTTTGTAATTATACCACTTTTTAAAAGGAAATGTTAAGTTAAATTAAAAAAAACTTAACTAAATAGGACAAATGTTAAATTATATTTAAAAAATGATTGATTTATTTTAATCGAAGGAGTAAAATTGTTTCGGTAAATGTGAAATTTTTAAGCAGCGAAAAAGAAAATTAAATTATTTTTTAAAATTTGTAGGAGGATATCTTAAGATGGTTACGATAAATATCAATGGTCAGGAAGTAAAAACTTCCAAAAATATGACTATCTGCCAGGCGGCAGAATCAGCAGGACACATTATACCTACATTCTGTTATGATGAAAGATTTGAAACAGAAGATAAGTGTGGGATATGTGTTGTAGAGTGTAACAATGAAATAGTAAAAGGATGCTCAGTCATGGTAGAGGAGGGGTTGGAGATAAAGACTCATACTCCTGAAATTATAGAAAAGAGAAGGGAAATTTTAGAGTCTATAATAGTAGATCACCCGTTGGACTGTCTGGTATGTAAAAAATCAGGACACTGTAAGTTACAGGATTATTGCTATGAATATGGAGTAGAACAAAGGCATAATGAATGCAGAGAAGATCTTCCTTTAGATAGAAGTAACCCATTTTATGATATAGATCCAAATAAATGCATCTCATGTGGTAAGTGTGTGGAAGTATGCAAAACACTACAATGCAACGATGTATTATCTTTAGATAAAGACAATAAGAGAATAAAGGTAGCCGGAGATACAGTAATAAATAATTCCAACTGTGTATTTTGCGGGAACTGTGTAAGTGTCTGTCCTGTAGGAGCTCTCCAAGCCAAGGAAAAGACAAAATATAGAAATTGGGAAGTGAAAAAGACCCAGACAACGTGCTCATACTGTGGAGTAGGCTGTCAATTTGAGTTAATTACCAAGAAAGATAAGGTAGTAGGAGTAGAACCTGTAATGGCTGCTCCAAATGATGGTTTACTCTGTGTAAAGGGTAAATTCGGATATAAATTTATAGATCACCCAGACAGATTAAAAACACCGTTAATCAAAGAAGATGGTGAATTTAGAGAGGCTACCTGGAAGGAAGCATATGAATTATTCGTATCTAAGGCTAATAAAATAAAGGGAGAATTTGGCCCCGATGCACTTGGAGGATTAGCTTCTGCTAGATGTACCAATGAAGATAACTTCTTATTTCAAAAATTTATGAGAGTTGCAATTGGAACTAATAATATAGATCACTGTGCCCGTCTCTGACATGCAGCAACAGTTGCCGGGCTTGCAACTACACTAGGAAGCGGAGCTATGACAAATAGTATCCATGAAACAGAAAATTCGGATTTAATCTTTGTAATCGGATCAAATCCAAGGGAAAACCATCCTGTAATAGGAGCTAAGATAAAACAAGCTTTGAGAAACGGAGCTAAAGTAATATTAGCTGACCCGAGGGAAATAGATTTATCGGAAGATGCAGACGTATATATGCAGGTAAATGTAGGGGCCAATATAGCCCTTATAAATGGGATGATTCATGTAATTATTTCAGAGAACTTGGTTAATAGTGACTATATTGAAAAGCACACTGAAGGATATGAAGAACTGAAGGATATGGTAAAAAAATATACTCCAGAAATGGCTTCTGAGATATGCGGGGTAGCTCCTGAAAAAATAGTAGAAGCTGCTAGATTATATGCCACAAGTAAGGCTTCTTCGATCTATTATGCAATGGGAATAACGCAGTTTAAAACAGGAACCAATGCTGTAATAGCATTATCAAACCTAGCTTTAATAACAGGACAGATAGGAAGACCAGGGACAGGGATCAATCCTTTGAGAGGACAGAACAATGTACAGGGGTCATGTGATATGGGAGCATTCCCAGATACTCTCCCTGGAT
>DAOUPY010000450.1 GCA_030625925.1 Fusobacteriaceae bacterium
AGTATGCCTTCTCATCCTTTAAAACTATTGTTCTAATGGCGATATTCAGATCCATATCACCATCAAACCCCAGGTATCCTATACTCCCAGTATATATATTTCTAGCCGTTGTCTCCAGTTCGTCGATTATCTCCATGGCTCTTATTTTAGGAGCACCTGTTATCGATCCCCCAGGAAAAGTTGACTTTATTATGTCTACTGCCGATAATTCATCCTTTAATTCCCCTTGTATTGTAGCCACCATTTGCAGCACTGTGGCATATTCTTCCAAATGGAATAATTCTGTTACCTTTACACTTCCTGTTTTGGCCACCCTGCTTATATCGTTTCTCATAAGGTCAACTATCATCAACAGTTCAGCCCTATCTTTTTCACTACTTACCAGCTCTGCCTTTAGTTCTTCATCTTCTACTTTTGACCTTCCACGGGGTCTAGTCCCCTTCATAGGCCTGGTTTCTATTATTCCATTGGTCAATTTTACAAATCTTTCTGGTGAGCTGGAAATTATTTTTCCCTCTCCAAAATCTAAATATGCAGCAAATGGAGCTGGATTTACTGCCTTTAAATTTTTATACAATTCATTGGGATCACTCTTAAAATCACATTCAAACCTTTGGGTGAAATTAACTTGGTATATGTCTCCTGAATAGATATAGTCCTTTATTTTTTTTATGGATGCCAAATAATAATCCTCTGTCATATTAGAACTTATTTTTTTCTTTTTTACGACATTTTTTTTCTTTATCTTCATTTTTAATTGATCTTCATATTGCTTTATACTATCTTCTATTTTTTTTATTATTTCCTCTATATTTTCTTTAAAGCCTATGGCTCCTATATACTTTTTATCATCTCTATGATCTATTATTACTACCCCATCATAAAAACCCATTACCATTTCAGGAATATCCACATCTTTTTTCACTGTATTTGGCAGTTTTTCCATCAGGTGGGCCAATTCATAGGAAAAATATCCTACTCCTCCACCTACAAATGGAATCTCTTCCCTCTCAATCTTATACAGATTCAATTTCTCCTGTAAGATATCCAGGGGATTTCCATCTATTGTTTTTATCTTTCCATCTTCTTCTAAACTTACTCTATTTCCCTCTGACTTTATCATTAAAAATGGATCTACTCCTATAAATGAATATCTTCCTAATTTTTTTTCATCCATCCCGCTATCTAAAAAAAATGGATAGTTCCCATCCTTTTTCACAGCTTCAAATAACTCCATACTATCTAGATTACTTTTAAACTCTATAATTTTTGCTTTTTTCATATTATTTACCCCTACACTATTCTTTTTTATCACGAATAATTAATTTTAACGAATTAAAATCTCATTTTTTTTGTCACAGATTTCGCAGATTTTTAAACCTAATTTTTACAGATATTTTTTTCTTTGTGATTATGCTTTGTAATCTGTGTTAATTCGTGTAATTTGTGATAAGTATTTTGATTTTGCTTCCTTTAAAAAGTTAGCCAGCATCTCATGACCGCACTCTGTTAAAAGAGCTTCCGGATGAAATTGTACTCCTTCTAAAAGATATTTTTTATGTCTTACACCCATTATCTCGCCACTAACAGTCTCTGCTGTAATCACCAGTTCTTCTGGCAGTTTACTCCTATCAGCTATGAGAGAGTGATACCTTGTTACCTTTATTGGATTTTTAAGATCTTTAAAAACTCCTATCCCAGTATGCCTTATCTCTTCTACCTTTCCATGAACCGGTGTTTCAGCCTTTATTATCTCTCCTCCTAATACCTGAATTAGAGACTGGTGTCCCAGGCATATTCCTAATATAGGTATAGTTTTATAAAATCTTTTTATTATTTCTATACTTATTCCCGCTTCATCTGGTGTTTTAGGCCCAGGAGATATCACTATCATCTCAGGATTCAACTCCCTGACTTCATCTATATTTATCTCATCATTTCTATATACCCTTACCTCTTCACCCAATTCATTTAAATATTGTACTAAATTATAGGTAAAAGAATCATAATTATCTATCATTAATATCATTAATTTCTCCTAAAATATTTATAGTCTATCATTAAAATTATATGTTAATTTTCCAATATTATCAAGAAATTAAATAATATAAAAAATCCTCCTAC
>DAOUPY010000163.1 GCA_030625925.1 Fusobacteriaceae bacterium
GATCCATTTCATAGAAAGGTAAAATTAAAGGATAATTTGGAATTTATATTGACCGATACAGTAGGATTTGTAAATAAATTACCCCATGCTCTGGTTGATGCATTTATGTCTACACTGGAAGAAGTGAAAGATGCTGATTTACTCTTGTATGTGGTAGATGTATCCAATGAGGAATACGAACACCAATTGAAGGTTACTAAAAATGTAGTGAAGGAGTTGGAAGCACAAGAAATTCCGTATATAATAGTGCAAAATAAAAAAGATAAATTAAATTCAGAAGAACTCTTGGAAATTACTGACTCACTGGAAACAACAGTGCCCATATCGGCTTTGACTGGTGATGGGTTAGATGAGCTGATCTCTGGAATAGAGGGGAAAATAATGAAAGATTATAAGGTTGTAAATTTAATTATTCCCTTTGAAAAAGGATCTACAGCTAACTATATATTGGAGAACACCAAGGTTGTAGAGCATAAATATCTAGATGATGGCCTCCATGTGAGGGCTTATTTAAACAGGCACGATATAAATAGATACAATTTATTTTTAGTATAAAAAGTAAAAACACTTGACAAAGTACAGGGGTCATAGTATCATATAGAAAGTAACAGGAAGTTAAACAAAAGTTTCATTGAGTAAGAAGCCCTTCTGGGATTGAAGTTAAATGGATTTTGAGAAAGCTTTACTGTATTAAAATTTTACGGAGGTAACACACATGTTAAAAGGAACAGTTAAATGGTTTAATGACGATAAAGGATTTGGATTTATCCAAGCTGAAGATGGAAACGACTACTTCGCACATTTCTCTCAAATCAACAAAGAAGGATTCAAGACTTTAAAAGAAGGCGAAGAAGTAACTTTCGAAATCACTGAAGGTGCTAAAGGTCCTCAAGCTTCAAACATCGAAACTGTATAATTTCTTTATTTGAAAGTTAAGCGATAGATTTATTCTATCGCTTTTTTTTACAAAAAAAATTCAAGAAGGTTTCCTAACTCTTCCTTCTTATGGTTTCCCTTTAATAAAGGGAAACCGAAGCAATAACATCTGGTCTTAATGAGTAAGTCACGATCGTCATTGTAGAAAAAGTACTGCGGAAGCTCAACGACTATAAACTTCATTTAAAACCAAGAAAAAGAATTAGAGTCTAAATCAAAGTCAGAATTAAAAAAGTCAGATTTTAGTCTGCGTCAAAGTTTAGAAGTTACTCTTAGTGCACCTCTTTATCTCTTTTTCTTTGTGCTGAAGGTTTTGACTTTATAGATCTGTATAAAAAAAGAGCTTTTAAGATAAAAGCTCTTCTAATTCAAACATCTCTTCCAATAAATTTTCATAATCTATCTCGTTTTTTTCTTTTTCCTTAATTAGATCACCTAATTTTGTATAATCGCCCTGGTTTAAAGAGATATCAGCCTCTAAATTATCCAGAGTTTTTAAAATTTTTGTTTCAAGGTTTTTTAATTTTTTTAATCGGCGTTCATCATTTTTTTGTTTTTGATTGTCTCTAATTCTTGTATCTATTCTATCTTTTTTAATAACTTCTACTATTATTTCTGAAGTTTGATCTAAGTAATAATTAAAATTACCGGGATAATCATACAAAGTTTGATCCTTTAATTCAATGATCCTATTTGCAATTTTATTTAAAAAATACCTGTCGTGGGAAATAAATAAAAGAGTCCCATTAAATGAAGCCAGGGTTTCTTCTAAGATTTCTTTGAAATGGAGATCCAGATGATTTGTAGGTTCATCTAAGATAAGAAGGTTAAATCCATTATTTATCATGATAGCTAATTTTAATCTGGCTTTTTCGCCGCCACTGAGAGATCCTATTTTCTTATTTAAATCTTCAGAATAGAAATGAAACTTTGCTAGACTTCTATGAAGATCAGATTCTTTGACGATACTTTCATTTCTAAAAACATCAATTAGAGTGGATTGATAATTTGTAAATGTGAGATTTTGATCAAGATAAGCTATCTTTAAGTTGCTCCCTAGAGTGATGCCCTCTGCTTCATCTAAGATCATCTTTAAAAGTGTAGATTTACCGCTGCCGTTAGATCCAATAATACCTAATCTTTCGCCTAGATACAGGTCTAAAGAAATATTTTTAAAGAGCAGTTTGTTATTAATCTGTTTAGAAATTTTTTCAATTTTAATAACTCTTTTACCACTTCTGCCTTGGCTGTCAAAATCAAATGAAATATTTTTTTCAACTTTTGGTTTATCTATTTTCTCCATTTTCTCTATACGCTTTCTCATATTCTCAGCTTTGATAAACATAGATTCGTTATCACCATTACTTCCCCAGTGTCTAAACCTTCTAATAGCATCTTCCATCTGTTTGATTTTTTTCTCTTGAGCTAAGTATATTTCTAACTCTTTAAGATATCTTCTTTCTTTTTCTACAACATAGTGACTATAATTTCCGTTGAATATCTCGATGCCCTTATGATTTAATTCGTATATTTTATCGATGGTATTGTCTAAAAAATACCTGTCATGAGAAATTAAAAAAATACTTTTTTTATACCCTTTAACAAATTCTTCCAACCATTTTATAGAGCTGAGATCCAGATGGTTTGTAGGCTCGTCCAATAACAATAGATCAGGTTCATCCACTAAAGCTTTTGCAAGAAAAACTCTATTTTTTTCCCCGCCGCTAAGCTCACTAATCTGTTTTTTTAAGAATTCCTCAGGAATATTTAATCCTAACTTGATTTTTTTAATTTTTTCATCTATCTCATAACCACCTTGAGACTCGAATTCCTCCTGTAATTTACCATAATTTATCAGATCCTCATTGTAGGTAGGAGAAGTATGATCTTCAATCAGTTTTAGTGAATTGTTAATTTTATTTTCAATAGCTAAAAGGTTCTCAAACCCACTATATAGGACTTCATTGACATCTTTTTCTAAAAAGTTGGTGAAATCTTGTATTAAATACCCTATTTTAAGGTTTTTTTGTAAGGTCAGATTTCCACTGCTGTAATCTTCTATTTTAGAGATTATTTTAAAGATAGTTGATTTGCCACTTCCATTCTTACCGATCAAACCGATTTTATCACCCTCTATTATTCTGAGTGATATATCATCTAATATTAAATTTGAGCCATAATATTTACTTATTTTATCCATAGTAACTTGTAACATCTATATCTCCTTCTAAACTTTAATTTAACTTACCCTTGTGTTATTCTCGATTTTTTCTATTTGCATTCAAAATCAGATTATCTTCTTGAATTCTAGTATATAATAAATCCAGTGAAAAAGCTAAATTAAGAAATTATTTGAAAGAAATTATAGAATAGGACTAGAATAAAAAGTTATTAAAAAAGGAACTTTTAAAAAGCTCCTCCTAACTTTATTGTGATATATTTCTTGAATGCCTATTTTTTTGTCCTGTTTTGATGATCCTCACAAGGGATGAAACAACTACAATTCCAAATGAGAGTGCCACTGCAATAAATAGGGTCTCGGCCCCTTTGGAGATGGCTTTTTCCGTATTTTTTTCTAAAATATAATACATGGTATAATAGATACCGCTTCCAGGAACTAATGGTATTAATCCGCTGATAAGGATAGATGTAACTGGAGTTTTTAGAAACCTGGCTGCGACCTCAGAACAAACAGTCAAAACAATAGATGAAACGAAATAACCAAAAATAATAGATGTATTTAATTCTAAGCAAAATAAATAAGTTCCCCAACTTATTCCTCCTACCAGAGCTGAAAAAATTAAATTTTTTCCCCGGATATTAAAGATGATTCCGAAACCAAAGGTGGCTAAGACAGCAAATGAAATTTGTATAAACATTTAAAAGTTACCTCCTAAACAGAGACTGATGGCTGCTCCTGTCCCTACAGCTAAAGAAGTCGCTACAAGGAGAGCCTCTGTTCCACGAGCCATTCCTGTCATATAATCTCCTGCAATAATATCTCTGATACCGTTGGTTAAAGCCAGGCCGGGAACTAATAGCATCAGGGAACCGATGATGGCCTTATCGGTATTTTCGATAAACCCGATAGAGTAAAAGTAGTAGGCCAGGAAAGCACTGATGGCCCCTCCCAGGGTATTTACAAAGATACCGTTTAGTTCGTATTTACTGAATGAATACGACAGCAGGTAGACAGCAGCACCGATGGGAAGTGTTCCCCAAAAATCTTTTAGAGTTCCGCCAAAGAGTACAGCGAAGGAAGCAGCAGTTATAGCGTGAGCTAAGAAATTGAAAGGGATGGAATATCTAGATGTTCCATCGATGTCTTTAAGCTTTTCCATAAAATCATCGCAACTATAGTATTTTGTATCTCTGGCAAGGTCATTTATCTGATGGACTTTTTCCAAATTTATTGTCCTGGATTTTATACGAATAACAGTAGAAAGAGTTTTTTCGTCTTTTCTGACGGCCACTATGATGCCGCTCAGGGTAGCGAAACAGTCGGCAGAGGTTTCGTGGGCTTCACAAATTCTAGAGACTATATCCTCGGCTCTATAGGTTTCCCCGCCATTTTCTAAGATCATTTTTCCTGCATAGGAAGCTATTCTAAGTACTTTATTTAATGTCATTTTGACCCCCCCAGTTCAATATATTTTTATTGTTATTATAACATATTAAAACATT
The DNA here is from genome assembly GCA_030625925.1 of Fusobacteriaceae bacterium. Taxonomy (GTDB): domain Bacteria; phylum Fusobacteriota; class Fusobacteriia; order Fusobacteriales; family Fusobacteriaceae; genus Psychrilyobacter. The sequence continues at coordinate 4,621 of DAOUPY010000163.1, forward strand.
TTCGCACATAGATGAAAATGAAGGATGAGTACAGCTAAGAGCTGACTTTAACTACCAATTCATAGCACGCGGATCAAATCTGATAATAGCTAGGATTTTCACTGATTGTTAAATTCAAATCCCTTATACTAAGCTCACTAAGGAAAATTAGAAAGATCACTAAGAAAACCTTTTTTCCTTGAGCCTGATTAAGATCTGACAGATTCTGACTTTTTTGTTAGTTTTTCTTTTATCG
>DAOUPY010000108.1 GCA_030625925.1 Fusobacteriaceae bacterium
ACTATACTATTTATCAGATTTTCTAAATTTTACATATAAGCCGCTAAGTTATTTCAACAATTATTATAAAATTCTAAATTTCTTTTATCAACTAATTAGAGATTAGCTCTTTTTTTAATTTAAGTCAAACCCAAAATAGAACATTTCACTTCGTTTTAGCGCACTCTAATTGAAGTAATGTTATGGGTTGTGATTTTTTTGTCAAAAAAATTTTAATCTATAATCTGTGGTATTAGAGTCTAAAATTTTGATATTAAAACACTTTAAAAATGATACAAATAAAAAAAATTCAACATATGAACTAAGATATTTTTATTTTTAAATAGTTAATTTCAGGTGTATTTTTTTACTTTTATTTTTTATACTTTTAGTCAATTCATCAACAATTTTAATGATTTATTAGTTATTTTTAATGATTTTTTTTGTGATCCAACTATTTCTATATGAGTTCTATATCGATATTTAATCTCGTATTTATATATAAAAATATTTATTTTTTATTCTATTTCAGATTCTACTCCAGACTAATATTAGAATATTAAATCATCTATTTTATTTATTTTTATTTTTAATAACTTTGTATTTTTGAGAGGGATACGTGAAACAGATAACAATTAATTTTAAATATTTTTTTCTATTTTCTTATATCTAATTAATGTTATTCTCATGGAATTTTAATTTAAAAGGTGTAAAATCAATTAAAAACCTTAATGAGGATTTTTTAGAAAAATAAAGTTTTTCTATGTTTTCTTAACAAACTTATTTTTATGAAGTATTCTCTATCAAATTAAAAAATGGGAGTGAAATAACATTATGTTTAGATTTTATAATTTTGATGGAGTATAACAACTTAACAGGCCTCCTCCTCAATAATTACAATACATATATGTAGTAATTATCGATTAATAACAGGAGGAATAAAATGAATATAGATGAAAATAAAAAATTTGAAAGATATATTTTAGATGTAGAGAAAGAGTTTACAGGTTGGAGTTTTAATTATTTAACACATAATGGTCGAATGAAAGAGTTTCCATTAAGTTGGAATTATTATAATAAAATAATAGACTATTGCAGTCATGCAGACTCTCTTTTAGATATGGGAACTGGTGGCGGTGAATTCTTGTCTTCATTAACTTTTTTTACCCAAAGATACCTGTGCCACAGAGGGATATGAACCAAATATTAAAGAAGCAAAGAAACGACTAGAACCTCTAGGAATAAATGTTTTTTCTGTAGAGGAAGATGCAGCTCTTCCTATCCTTTCAGAAAGGTTTGATTTAATAATCAATCGCCATGAATCTTTCTCCCCTCTTGAAGTCATGAGGATTTTGAAACCAGAAGGATATTTTATAACTCAGCAGGTTGGAGGATTAAATGATATTGATTTAAATCTGCTCTTAGGAGCAGATAACTGTCAATATGAAGGTTGGAACTTAGATAAAGCATGTGAAAGTCTTAGATCATGTGGTTTTCAATTAAAAGAACTAAAGGAAGATAAAGTAAAAACAAGATTTTATGATATTGGTGCAATAATATACTATCTAAAAGCAATACCCTGGCAGATTCCAGATTTTAGCCCTGATAAGTACTATAAACAGTTATTTCATATACATGAGCTTATTAGGAAACAAGGATATATAGATTTGATTTGTCACCGTTTCTTTATTGTTGCTCAAAAAAAATAAAAGGTCTAAAAAAGGCTTCCAATTTTGGAAGCCTTTCTTTATTAAATGATATCTAAAAACTTCTGATTAAAGTGATTTAAACACTTTTTCCCTTTCCAAAGACAGGGACCTTTGGAATCTCCATAGTATTTATTCATACCATAGACTAACCTGTCCATAACATCTATATGAGTTCTAAATTAGAATTATTTTATCCCCTCAAATTCCAATTCTTCCAAGATTTTTTCAACAATGTAGGAGATATGTCTATTTATTCTTCTATATTTTGCCATAATCTCCATACGAAGATGATTTGAATAATCTTCTTTTTTCAATGGATTTATAGTAGAAAGAGATGCTGAAGTATTATCACACCTTTCTTTAAGTCTTTGAAGTTCATAGATGTCAGAGTTTTCAATCAATTTACTTATAATTTCAAGAGAACTCATCACATCCATATGACAGCTCTTTATTTTTTGTAAACTTTCTTTAGAAAGTCTTGTTTCAGTATTTTTCATTTTAATATATATTTTTGCTAGACTAGCTCCATAATCTCCCATAGATTCTAATTCATCGGATACTCCTAAGATCATCCTGGATTCATTCAGTATCTGGTGGGAGTTTGTGGCATTTAAAAGTTCAGTCAGTTCTTTCCGTATACTCTCTTGTTTTCTGTCCTGATATTCCTCCCCCTCAAATAATCTTTTTATCTTTTTACCTTCCTCCTTATCGGTGAGTATTAGAAAAAAAAGCTCCATATCATCTTTAAAACGTTTCGACATTTGAATAATTTCCATTTTTTCTTTTTCCAGAATTATTCCTGGGAAATTATAAAGTTTTTCTAAAGAGTATTCTCCTTCCACCTCTTTTTTTTCCCTTCCAATTTTTTCCACCAACTTCAAAAAAACATTAATAAATGGTATAAAGATAAAAACTAATCCTACATTAAAAACAGTGTGAGAAAGAGCAATGTATTTTGCTACATTTTCTTTAGGATCAACAATCTCTCCTATAATCGACGTATATACATAAAATAACGGAATAATAATAACTACTCCTACTATCTTTATTATTATATGGGCATAAGCAGCTCTTCTCGCATAAAGTTTTGCCCCCAGAGAAGCTAAATAAGCTGTTATAGTAGTTCCTATATTTTGTCCTAAAACCAAAGCTACTGCCGTCTCCGGTGTTATTACTTCCTGAGTCGCAAGAGCCATAGTTATTCCAATTGTTGCCGCAGAAGACTGCAGTATGGAGGTGACGAATGCTCCCATAAGAGCAGAAAAAATAACTCCACGATATGTTTCAGCTGAAAAGAAAGAGAAAAAAGATATAAATTGAGGCATATCCTTTACAGGTGTAACTCCTGATTTCATAATATACAATCCAAAGAAAATCATTCCAACACCTACTGCTGCCAAAGCCCTCTTTTTTATTTTTACAGATTGAACAAACAAAAAAGTAAGAGTCCCTATCCCTATTATTAACAGTCCGTATTTGTCTATCTCAAGAGCCAATATCCATCCTGTTAAAGTCGTCCCTATCCCTGCTCCCAATATTACTCCTACTGCCTGCTGGAGAGTCATAAGGGCTGCATTCAAAAATCCCACAACCATAACAGTAGTTACAGAACTAGACTGAACTACGATAGTCATTAAGGCTCCTGTCAGTATTGCACCAAAAACATTAGAAGTCATACGTGAAATCATTTCCCGCAGTTTATATCCAGCTAACTCCTGAATGGAGTCAGACATCATTTTCATACCGTAGAGAAACATTCCCAATCCCCCCACTACCTGAATAATTATATTTAAGATTATCATAATGTCACCTCCCCCTATGTTTCTTATACATTTGCTCTTCTTCCTTTCCTTTATCATAAATAAAAAAGAATACGAAAATAAGTTTTTGTTTTATAGATTTCTATGAAACAATTATGATTTGTTATTTTGTTTTTACTTTTCCCTGCAATATTCTTCATTTTTCCTCATCATTTCCTTTAAGAATCATCAAAATATATGATATAATTTAAACAATTATCAATTTGGCTGTAAGCCATAAGGGAGTGAATTATGAATAAAAGAATAGCCACTATGTCGATATTTGTTGAAAATAGAGACAGTATAACCAGTATAAATAAGATATTAATGGATTTTTCAGACATTATAATCTCTAGAATGGGTATCCCCCATAGAGAAGCAGGTATTTCAGTTATTGTGTTGATTTTAGAAACAAATAATGATAAAATAGGATCACTATCAGGTAAAATAGGTAATCTTAATGGTGTGTCTGTAAAGACTGCTACCAAGAAATAACCTAATTTATCCTAATTACAAGGAGATTTATTAAATTTCTAAGTAAAAGGGAGATGATTGAAGATCATTTTTTTCTTTTTGAATATGTGATTTTTATATCAATCTTCAAATTATTAAATTTTGGAGGTATAAGATGAATAACTTAGCATGGAAAGAGGAGATTAAAGAGGAAAGTTTTATCAATTCTGACTTAATCGAATCTCTATTATTGACTAACCCTACAGATGAAGATTTTTACAGGGTTATGGAAAAAGCAAAAAAAGGTGAAAGACTCAGTTTGGAAGAAACAACTGTTCTTTTAAATACCGAAGATCAGGATAAGATCGATGAGATGTTTGCACTGGCAAAACATATCAAAGAGGATGTCTATGGAAATAGAGTAGTATTATTTGCTCCCCTATATCTAGGAAATAAATGCACTAACTCTTGTACATACTGCGGGTTCAATGTTCAAAATGATCAGATGTGCAGGAAAACACTGTCCATGGATGAATTAGGACAAGAGATAGAAGCTCTTGTAGACGAAGGACACAAGAGAATTATCCAGGTATATGGTACTCACCCTGATTATTCTCCTGAATATATCAAAGATACTGTAAATAAAACTTATTCTGTAAAAAAAGGTAATGGAGAGATCAGACGTGTCAATATAAATGCAGCTCCTCAAACTATTGAGGACTTTAAAACTATAAAGGAATCAGAGATTGGAACATATCAGATATTCCAAGAAACATATCATGAACCATCTTATGCAATGGTTCATCCTAAGGGAGAAAAATCTAACTTTAAGTGGAGATTATTTGGACTATCCCGTGCTATGAAAGCAGGAATAGACGATGTAGGTATCGGAGCATTGTTTGGTATCTATAAGTGGAAATTTGAAGTTTTAGGATTGATGCAGCATGTGGAACATCTTGAAGATAATTTTGGTGTAGGTCCCCATACAATATCGTTCCCCAGGTTAAATGAGGCTTCTGGAGTCAATCATGATGATAAATATCTGATCAATGATATGGAATTAAAAAGAATCATAGCTATCCTGAGATTGGCAGTTCCTTATACAGGACTTATCCTAACAGCCCGTGAAAATGCTGAACTTAGAAAAGAATGTATGGAGCTTGGAGTATCTCAGATAGATGCAGGTACTCAGATAGAATTGCAGGGATATTCTAATAAGAAAAATAAATGCAAACAGGATTTAGATAAGGAGCAGTTTAAGATAGGAGATTCTAGAGACCTGGATGATATCTTGAGGGAACTTATGAAAAATGGATTCACTCCATCATTCTGTACAGCCTGTTACAGGCTTGGCCGTACCGGGGAGCACTTTATGGAATTTTCAAAACCAGGATTTATCCATAATTTCTGTACTCCTAATGCGATCTTGACTTTAGCTGAATATCTTGAAGATTATGCCAGTGAAGAGACTAAAAAAGTAGGATATGATTTAATCAATAATAGTGTTGGTACATCTAGATTAACTGAAGAAACTAAGGCTTCTCTAAAGATAAAATTAGAGGAGATAAAAAATAGCAAGAGAGACCTATACTATTAGGCTTTCCTAGATATAATAGTATAGCAAAATTTATTCTAGAAAAATATGAATACAAATAAAATAGATAAATAATAATAAACTATATTATAGAACATAGAAAAAAGCGTAGAAATCCTACGCTTTTTTCTTACCCTTTTTTCACCTCTGTGGCTATTAGTTTATTTCGTAAACATAAAACTTTGAGAAAATGAGATGAAGAGACTCACTAACAAATTCTAAGGGTTCCACCCTTAACTGGCTCTATTTACTTTTTATCTGAAAAAGAAATAGAGGAAAGAAAAGCAGAAATTTTGAAAACGGCTTTCAAGTAGAGGTAACATAGCCACGAGCTTTCGGGCTACAGTCCTCACTACGTTGCGGAACTTAACTTGTATATCGCTCTTAATAGAATAATTATTGTAAAAGCTAGATCGCCTTCAAAATTAAAAAAAAACTACAGTAAAATATGGG
>DAOUPY010000571.1 GCA_030625925.1 Fusobacteriaceae bacterium
CCCTCTGTGCTCTCTATAATATAAGTGTTCTCAAATATATTAAAGAAGCTATAGATAACGATGATCTCAAAATAATGATCCCCTTAAAGAAAGCCAAGGTTAAATTTGTAGAGATAGATGATGATAAGTTATTTGTAAACATAAATACTCCTAAAGAATATGCAGCATTGACTCTTTAGGTTCTGACTATTTAAAAAGGCGGTTTCTGTATTCTACAGAAGCCGCCTTTTTTTTATTTTAATGTTTCAATTAAATATTTTTTAAACCATTTCTTATTAAAATCAACGGCTACCAGGATTTTACCACCTTTAAAATTTTCAGCAGTTTCCCCTCTCTTTTACTCTATTCCTACTAATATATTTTTTTCCTCAAACTTAAATGCATCTCTGTATATAGGAGCAATCAAGGCTATTGTATCGTGAAATACCACACTTGTCATTCCTATTTTTTCCCTGACTCTAAACATAGAATCAAAAATTTCCATAGTGACCCTGCTGTATTTAGAATCAGATTTTCTGATATCCTCCAATTCATCAGCTCTAAACTGCCCCTTCATAGTAGCATCTAACCCAATCATTTTTACTTCTAAGCCTGAATTAAAAACTATATTTGCTGCCTCTGGATCGACAAATATATTAAACTCTGCATGAGGAGTTATATTTCCTCCACAAAGTGATCCCCCCATAATCGTTATCCCCTTTAAAAGAGTTTTTAATTTTGGATATTTAATCAGTGCTTTGGCAACATTTGTTAGTGGTCCCACAGCGACTAATTCAACTTCCTGAGGATATTTTTGGGCACACTTCAAATAGAATTCTGCATATTTGTCAGAAAATTCCTTAGAAGAACTGGGCAGTTCTAGGTCTCCCATCCCTGTTTCCCCATGGAATTCAGTTGCTGTATGTAAATCTCTTGTTAATGGTTTTTCTAATCCACAATATACATCTACATCTTCATTTAAATATTCCAAAAGGTTCAGTGCGTTCCTTGTTGTATGTAAAAGTTCTACATTTCCAGCCACCGTAGTTATTCCTAATATCTCTATATTCTTATCCGCCAAGC
>DAOUPY010000165.1 GCA_030625925.1 Fusobacteriaceae bacterium
CTTCAGCTCTTTTAGCTACATCTTTCATCCAAGTAATTAAATGACTTTTATGGGTGATTACTGCATTAAACCCAGCATTACCAGATCCATTAAAATTAGAACCATTTTTAAGGTTATTATCTACAGGATTTTCTTTCGGAATATAGACGTTTGAATCAACTACTAAAAGCCAAACTCCTTCTGTAGGTTCTATTAAATATGAACCGTCTGGAACTAAGTATTCTCTTCCTGCTAAATTCTCCTGGGATCTACTTTTACTAATCAGATAACTTCTTTTAGATAGATTAGATTCTTTCACTGCTTTTTCAAAGGAGTAATTATCTTCATTATAGGTTGAAAAAGGAGTTTCCCAATAGATCATTTGCTCTTGGGGATAAAGACCATATTTCCCGATTTCATTGAAGAGCCCTTCATATCCCATAAATTTAACTTCATCTGAAATAATAGGAGGATTAGATAAATTGTCTTTCTTATACAAACCATTACTGCTGATGGGTTGGTTGTTTCCATTAGTTCCTAAATAATCCTTTTTTCCTCCTGGAATTTCAAAGGGTCTTGCTGGATCATGGTTTCCAAAGGTTATTAAAAATTCCATCCCATATTTTTTTGAATAATCGTCTAAGATTTTTTTGAATCCTCTTACATTGATAGGCTGACCATCATCTGAAAAATCACCCGGGAAAACAACATATTTAATCCCTTTCTCTTTGATATCATCTAAAGCTGCAATAAACGCAAAATAATTTTCATTAAATAATCTAGTAGAATTAAGTTGTGACTCCATAGTTCTTATGGTTGCAGATTTCTCAGTAGTTTTACTATAAATTCCTTTAAAACTCTCATCTTGAAATTCAGCATAAACATCATGGAAATGGACATCTGGCATAAATGCGATTTTTACTTCTGAACTAGTTTTGTTCACAAGATTAGGGTCTTTAGTCTTACAACCTACCAAGGTTAAAAGTAGGCAAAATAAGATGAAAAATTTTTTCATAGTTAATTCCCTCCATTTTAAATTTTAAAATTCAATAATTTTTTACATCACAAAATTAGCACCTTTTTACAATATGATTTTTTTACGCAGGAATTCCTAAATTTAATAGGCATTCCTGCTTTGATTTACCTTCACTAAATTTATCATAGATAAATCCTATGAAATCAGAATTTAAAGATAAACTGTTCATAGATAGACACTCTTAGTATAAAATTGTTGTTACCACAAAACCAATTTTATACTAAGAGTGTCCATTTTTTTATTTATTTTTTTGCACAAGTCGAGTTAATAAAATGTTTTTTTAAACCCCAATAATTTATATTTTTCTAAAATAACTCCCTCTATATCTTTCATAGGTTTTTTAAATAACTTTATTCTGTCAAATTCATCTGTTTCAAATTGAGATTTTAAGCTTTCGCCAAATTTCATTCGAATGGCTGTACCTATATTTACTTTTTTTACAGATGTATGAGACAACTTAGTTAAATCATGATCTTTAACTCCAGTAGATCCGTGAATTACAAGGGGAACATCCAATTTTTTTTCTATATTATTTAAAAGTTCATAGTTAATAACAGCTTCCTGCCCAGTCATCCTGTGAAGAGTTCCCACCGCTACCGCTAAAATATCTACTCCTGTTTCATTATAAAATATCTTAGCTTCTTCCACATCTGTATATTCCCCCTGAATTTTTATGCTTGGGTCACTATATCCTACTGATCCAATCTCACCTTCTACACTTACATTATATTTTTTAGCAAACTGAACTATCCTGTATGTATTTTCAATATTTTCATTGATAGGAAGACTAGATCCGTCATACATAACAGATGTATAACCTGATTTTATGGCTTCTTCTATCTCTTCCATAGACTTTGCATGATCTAAGTGAATACAGATCGGTATATCATAATCTTCACTGATAGATTTAAGTAAATTGCATAAATTTCTCGAACCCATATGCATAACAGCATCTCTATTTGTCATCAAAACAGCAGGAGCTCTCAGCGAAGATGCCACATCTAATATCACTTTAGCATCCTCATAACCATATACATTAAAAGCAGGAACCGCTTGATTTTCACCTAATTCATTTATTATTTTTTTTAAAGTAACTAGCATATTTCCTCCTATCCTCTGGCAACCATTTCTCCAAATTCAGATTTTTTAAGATCTATAAAATTTTGGATTTCATCTGCAGTCGGCATATCCTCTGAACAACTGTGACTTGCTACCAGCATAGCAGCCGAAGCACTTCCAAATTCCAATGCATCGATGATATCCCAACCCTCCATTAATCCATAGATAAATGCAGAAGCATATGCATCTCCTCCGCCAAAGGATTTAAGCAGTTTTACTGGAAATGGTTTAATCTTATAAGATGAATTTTCAGTGTAGGCAACGGATCCTTCTTTTCCATGTTTTATAACAACAATTTTATTTTCATAAGCTAACCATCTATTGGCAATTGCTATATCACTTTTATCTTCAAAGTTAGCAATTCCTTCCATCAATTCAAATTCTTCCTTAGAACCTATTATCAGGTCACTTAATCTTCCTATCAACGAATAATAGATTGCCACTTCTTCCTTAGATTTCCAGGTATAGCTCCTATAATCCACATCAAATATCACAATAGTTCCATGTTTTTTAGCGTATTCTACTGCTGTAAAACAGGCTTCTCTCGACGGGCTGGCCGATAGAGCTGTTCCAGATACAACAATTGCTTTAGCATTTTTAATATACTCTTCTGAAATTTCATTGGATTCCAGCATAAGATCGGCAATACCATTTCTATACATCAGTATAGAACTTTCAGTTGGACTTTTTATTTCAGTAAATGTAAGTCCAAGAGATTCACCATTTTTACAAGTTGCTACCTCTGTTGTATCTATATTATTTTCTTTGAAATAATTGGTAACAAACTTTCCAAAACTATCATCTGAAACTTTTCCAATAAATCCCACTTTTTTGCCAAGTCTCGAAAGACCTACTGCTATATTTGCAGGTGATCCTCCAACATACTTATTAAAATTTTTACTCTCTTCCAAGGGTTTATGAATATCTGTAGGATTAAAATCTATTGCAACTCTTCCAATAGGGATGATATCCATAGGTCTGTTTTGATCAAATTTTAACATAATTTCCTCCAGTTTTTATCTGACTATAAGCATGTATCCTCTAATGATTGAAACCAGTTCATCATATCCTTCGCTGAATTGAAGCAGAGTTTTTGTTACTGCTCCATAGTTATCAAATTCTTTTTCTTCCATTCCCTCCGGAAGATAGGCTTTTTTGAAGTCATCAAACTTATAGAGAAGTTCATCTATTATCTCAGGTGCTACCGAATCACCTATTCTCTCTTTCACCTCTATATTTGAACCGTTGAATCTCTTCTGCCATTTATACGGGATAGTCTCCAGTATATCTCCTCCAATAAACTGAGACCATTGATGATGGTTTCTATAAGCTGCTGCCAGGAGCTTGGTTTTATATCCTCTTTTCTGGAATATATTATAAGCATTTTTCATTACAGCGACACCGGCCCATTCAAGATATTCTGGATTTGTAATTATATGATCTCTATTAGCTACATCTTTTAACCAGTCATCTACCCTTCCAACCATGATGGTACACACAGGGTTTATTTGACTGTTGTCCAATCCCTCTTTTTCTCTTCTATTAAGACCTCTTTCTACCGCTTCAGCTACAGCTATAGCTTGTGGAACGGTAAAACTAACCGTAGCATTGATGCTTATCCCTCTATATGTAGACTCTTCAAAGGCTCTTATTCCTGCACTTGTAGCTGGAATTTTTACCTGTATATTTTCAGCAAGATCGCTGAAGTGCAGTGCCTGTTCTATAAGAAGTTCTGAATTTCTATAATATTTAGTATTTGTTTGGATGGATATCCTTCCCCTCCCTGTCTCAGGATCAAAAACAGGTTTTAGGAGTTTAGCTCCCTCCACGGCCATATTTTCAATCAGTACCCAGGCGATCTCATCCTCTGTTGCCTCTGGATTATTGGCAATGAGTTCTTTTACCTGATCCTCATAGTTTTCAAGCTCTGCCTTTAATACATTTTTAACTATCACAGGATTTGTAGTTGCTCCTACAGCACCATTTTCTATTGCATAGGATAATTCATTTATAGAACAAGAATCATTCCAATAATCTGTTTTAGTAGTAAGAGCCATCTCGTGAAGCGGTCCTCTATATTTTTTTTCCATATTTCCCCCTCAATGGAATCCGCTTAATACCTTGGATTCTATTTTACAGTTATTTTTTATTAAATTTTAGTTGTATCCATTGTTTTTTATTAACTCATCCAGTCCGCTTTATGCTCTGGATTCCATTTTGTAGTTATTTTTATTAAATTTGTCCAAAAATCTATGGAAGAAACTCCCGTAATATCCCCATATCCAAATTTTGAAGCTTTGATCCCTCCAAATGAAAATGGTTCTCTTGGAACAGGTACTCCGATGTTTACACCTAGCATTCCAGCTTGGAATTCTCTGATAGCTTCATCTACAAATCTACCATTTTGAGTAAAGATTGCAGCTGCATTTCCATATGGTGATTCATTTTGAATAGCTGCAGCTTCTGCTATTGTACTGGTATTTCTTATCTCCAAGACAGGTCCGAAGATCTCTTCACTGCTCATATTTTTACTGTTGCCCCAGTCAATAATAGATGGTCCTATAAAGTATCCCTTATCTGTTTTAACTTTTCTTCCATCAACTACAATTTCAGCTCCGTTTTCCTGGGCATAATCTAAGTAGTCCTCTATTTTTTTTATGGCAGCCTCTGAGATAACTGGAGGGAAATCCACGCCAGGAAC
>DAOUPY010000369.1 GCA_030625925.1 Fusobacteriaceae bacterium
TCTTACGAAATATTAGGTCAAAAGATTTGCCAGATTGAAAAAAAGTATATTATCTGATATAATTACCTTTAGAAAATTATATAAAAAATAGAAAAATAGAGGCTGATAAATCATCTTTAAAAGAGGAAAAAATGATTTGTCAGTGATTTAATAAAAGGAGATAAAGATGGGAAAATTATTGAGAGGTTCAAGTAAAAATGCAAGATTTTTTATAGTTGATACAAAGGACATAGTACAGGAAGCGTTGGATATCCACAAATGCAGTCCTACTGCAATCAAAGCTTTTGGAAGATTGTTGACAGGAGCAGTTATTATGGGTGCAACTCTAAAGGGAGATGACTTATTAACTGTAAGAACAAATACAGATGGTTTATTAAATCAAATGTTAGCTACGACTGATGCCAATGGAAATGTAAAGGGTTATCTGAGTAATCCAGAAGTGGATTTAGAGTTAAAAGATGGAGAAATTCCAAAGATTGGAGACCTAGTAGGAAAAGGATCATTAACTGTGATAAAAGATATGGGATTAAAAGAGCCCTATGTAGGAGTATCACAAATAGTTAGTGGTGAAATCGGAGAAGATATAGCATATTATTACTATACATCGGAGCAAATACCATCGGTAGTAGTTTTAGGAGTATCATTAGGTCCTGATATGAGAGTAAAAAATGCAGGGGGATATATAATTCAATTATTACCAGATGCCAGCGATAACTTTATTACAAAGTTAGAGGCTAAGATAAAGGCTATGAGACCAATGACAGACTTATTAGCAGGTGGTATGAGCTTAAAGAGAATAGCAAAATTAATTTATGAGGATATGGATTCAAAAGATGACTTAGCACTGATTGAAGATTATAGTATCTATGAAGAGAAAAAGATTTCTTATAAGTGCAACTGTAATAAAGATAAGTTCTATAAGGGATTAATTACCATAAGAAGAGAAGAATTAGAGGAAATATTTACAGAAAAACCTGAATTAGAGGTAGAGTGCCATTTCTGCAGGAAAAAATATTCATTCACAAAAGATGAGTTATTAGGATAGATTTTAAGACTACTATAATTTAGTAGTCTTTTATTTTTATGGTATAATTAGAAATAAAAATGTAAGTATGGATCAGAGGAAAATTCAGGGATTTAAAAATTTAATCACAAAAAAGAAAGGAAAAATCCCTTAATTTTTTTAGAGTAGTTTCACTTTTTTTTAGTGATGAATTAATGTATAGAAATCAGTGTTTATAAAACATAGAAGATAGTTTTGGAGGTAAAGGATGAAATTAGTGGACACACATTGTCATATAGACAGCGATAGATATGATGAGGATAGAGATAATATTTTAAAAGAGATCGAAGAAAATTTAGAATTTGCAGTAAATATTGGCTATGATTTAGATTCTTCTAAAAGATCGATAGATTTGGCAGACAGATATGATTTTATGTATGCTGTAGTAGGAATTCATCCTACAGATATAAATGGATATAACGAAGAATTAGAAGGGCAGTTAGAGGACTTAGCTGGTCATCCAAAGGTAGTAGCAATAGGTGAGATAGGACTGGATTACCACTGGATGAAGGATGAAAAAGAGGAGCAGAAAGCTGTGTTTAGAAAACAGTTAGAGCTGGCTAAGAGAGTAAATAAACCAGTAGTTATCCACACAAGGGATGCTACCCATGATACTTTGGAGATACTAAAGGAATATCCAGAAATAAAAGGGATAGTTCATTGTTATCCAGGCTCTTATGAAAGCGCATTGGAGCTTATGGATAATTATTACTTTGGAGTTGGAGGAGTGCTTACCTTTAAGAATGCCAAAAAACTAGTAGAAGCTGTCTCGAAGATACCTTTGGACAGGCTGGTAATAGAAACGGATGCTCCTTACCTTACTCCTACACCATTCAGGGGGAAGAGAAATCATCCTATCTATGTGGAACATATAGCCAGAAAGATCGCTGAGATAAAGGAAGTATCCTACGAGGAAGTAGTGAGAGTGACTACAGAAAATGCTAAGAAAATTTATGGGATATAAACTTATTTTTACCACGAATTAATCTAATAGTACGAATAAAGAGGTGAAACTATGACAGATATAATTTTTAAAGATGAAAGTTATAAAATAATGGGTGCTTGTTTTAATGTCTATAATATACTAAGTAGTGGTTTTTTGGAGGCAGTTTATCAAGAAAGTTTAGAAATAGAATTAAATATTGAAAAAATACCATTTATAGCAAAAAAAGAGTTATGTATAAATTATAAAGGGTATGAGCTTGTACAAAAATATATTCCAGACATTATTTGTTATAAAAAAATAATTTTAGAATTAAAAGCAGTAAAAAAAATATCAAATGAACACAAAGCACAGTTATTTAATTATTTAAAAGCTACAGGGTACAAATTAGGTATATTAATTAATTTTGGGAACTACCCTAAATTAGAATATTATAGAATTGTACTCTAAAAGTTCGTGTAATAAGTGTTATTTGTGGTGACGAGGAGAAAAAATTATGAGTATATTAAAGTGTCCTGTATGTCAGGATGAATTAAATAGAATTGAAAAAAGTTATAGATGCAAAAATAACCATACCTTTGATATGGGAAAACAGGGTACAAATTAGGTATATTAATTTTGGGAACTACCCTAAATTAGAATATTATAGAATTGTACTCTAAAAATTCGTGTAATAAGTGTTATTTGTGGTGAACAAAAGAGGAGAAAAA
>DAOUPY010000498.1 GCA_030625925.1 Fusobacteriaceae bacterium
ATGCATGTAATGAACATGGGATATCTATGGTACTCACAGGAATAAGACATTTTAAACACTAAGATAAAGGGAGTAAATTATGAGAATTTTAATTATAGGTAGTGGCGGTCGTGAACATGCTATTGCATGGAAATTTGCTCAAAATAATAAGGTAGAAAAAATATATGTTGCCCCTGGAAATGCTGGGACAGAATTATTGGATAGATGTGAAAATATAGATCTATCTGATATTGAAGAGATGGTAAATTTTGCAAGTAATAATAAGATAGGACTAACCATGGTAGGGTCTGAGGAACTTTTGGTAGGAGGAATAGTAGATAAATTTGAAGAAAAAGGACTGACTATTTTTGGACCTAACAAAAAAGCCGCAATTTTAGAGGGGAGTAAGGCCTATTCCAAAGACTTTATGAAAAAATATGGAGTAAAAACAGCTGCCTATGAGATCTTTACGGATTATGACAGTGCTATAAGATATCTGGATGAGATAGAATATCCAACTGTGGTAAAAGCCAGCGGTTTAGCTGCAGGAAAGGGTGTAATCATAGCTCAAAATAAAAATGAAGCAGTGGAAGCTGTGAAAGATATGTTGTTAGATCATAAATTCAACCAGGCTGGATCTGAGATAGTTATCGAGGAATTCCTCACAGGGGTAGAAGCATCGATCCTGTCTATTACCGATGGAAATACCATAGTGCCCTTTATATCTGCCAAGGATCACAAAAAGATCGGAGAAGGGGAAACAGGGTTAAACACAGGTGGAATGGGAGTAATAGCTCCTAATCCATATGTAACATCTGAAATAATGCAGAGTTTTATTGATGATATTATGACTCCTACCTTAGAGGGATTAAAGGCAGAA
This sequence comes from Fusobacteriaceae bacterium, assembly GCA_030625925.1. Taxonomy (GTDB): domain Bacteria; phylum Fusobacteriota; class Fusobacteriia; order Fusobacteriales; family Fusobacteriaceae; genus Psychrilyobacter. The sequence goes on from DAOUPY010000498.1 coordinate 860, forward strand.
AATATGAAGTTTAACGGCGTTATATTCTTTGGATTGATGATAACCAAAAAAGGTATCTATTCATTAGAATACAATATGAGGCTGGGAGATCCTGAAACTCAAGCTGTATTGCCCTTGATGGAAAATGATTTCTTAGAAGTGTTGGAGATGTGTATAGATGGGGATTTAGATAAAGTTGAGATGAAATGGAAGGAGTCTGCAGCCTGCTGTGTTGTGGGAGTATCTGGTGGATATCCAGAAAGCTATAACAAGGGGTATGAGATAACAGGGATTTCAGATGTAGATGATCTGGTATTTATTGCAGGGGCTAAATTGGAGAAGGATAAATTCTTAACCAGTGGCGGACGTGTAATAAATATAGTGAGTTTAGGAAAAAACCTAGAAACAGCTCGTAAAAATGCATACGATTCTATGGATAAAATAAACTTTGAGGGAGTGTATTGCAGGAGAGACATAGGGAAGGGAGTGTAACAACTTTTGTGTTTTCATCCAAATCTTAATTACTAAACTAGTTAGGCTTTCAGAATAGATATTCTGAAAGCCTTTCTTCATATTTAATTGCCAATTGTCCTAATATTTGATCCTTACTAGATGAATATGCAAGGTGTAAAATTCAAAAAATCTCATTTGAGTAAGGGTAGCAAAATATAAAAAATCATAATTTTAATTAGAACAAACATTCCATAACTGATGAGGTTATACTGGTAAATAAAAAAAAATTAATTTTAGAGTTTGTAAGGTATATAATTTATAACTTAAATGGAGTATACTTGTAAGAAGCTGGGTTATTCTATACATTAAGGAGGGTACCAATGAGCAAAAGTCTAGATAAATTCCACGATGAATTAAATGAACTTGAAGAATTGTTATTGCCGTTATACTCAGATCATGAAGAATTATTTGAATACCTAGATTCTGTTAATAGTTCTAGAGATGTTCATGAGAAAAT
>DAOUPY010000506.1 GCA_030625925.1 Fusobacteriaceae bacterium
CTCATGGTGGGAAGCAGTAACCTAACCGCCAGTGCACTCTGTACCAACAAGGAATGGAATCTTCTGGTAACCACATCAAATAATTCAAATTTGATCTCGGAGGTTTTGGAAGAAGCAGACTCAGAATTTGAAAAGGGATATCTTGTAATTCCTGAATACATAGTGGTCTATGAAAAAATCTATAATCATCAGAAAGAGCTGAGATATAAAAACAGATGGGAGATAGATAGCATTCTAAACAGGATCGAACCCAATAAGATGCAGAGGGAAGCCCTTGAAAATATAAAGACTTTGAGGCAATTAGGAAATGACAGGGGACTGTTGATATCAGCCACAGGAACAGGAAAAACCTATCTGTCTGCCTTTGATGTAAAGGAATTTAACCCCAAGAAATTTCTATTTATAGTTCATAGGAGAAATATAGCCAAAAAAGCCATGGAAAGCTATAGAACTATCTTTGGCAGAGATAAAAGCCTGGGATTATTTTCTGGGGAAGAAAAAGATACAGACTCAGATTTTATATTCGCCACAGTACAGACTATCTCAAAAGAATCCAATTTAGAACTATTTTCAAAGGATCACTTTGACTATATTGTAATAGATGAAACTCATAGGGCAAGTGCTCCTACATACCAGAAGATATTAAATCATTTTACTCCTAAATTTCTATTGGGAATGACAGCAACTCCAGAAAGAACCGACGGCTTTGATATATTTGACCAGTTTAATCACAATGTTGCCTATGAGATCAGATTAGATGGTGCCTTGGAAGAGGAGATGCTGGTGCCCTTTCATTATTACGGGGTTACCGATATAAAGATAGAAGATAACTCTATGCCTGAAGATGAAAATTTTTCTGGACTGGCCTCAGAAGAGAGGGCAGACAGGATAATTGAAAAATCAAAATTTTACGGAGCAGATGACGGGACTATTCGGGGACTGATATTTTGCAGCAGAAAGAGGGAAAGCCAGGAATTTTCCAGATTATTCAATGAAAAAGGGTATAGAGCAGCAGCCCTTTCCGGGGAAAGTTCGGAGAGTGAGAGGGAAGAGGCGGTCAGGAGATTAGAATCCGATGGTTCAGACAGCTTGGATTATATTTTTACAGTGGATATTTTCAATGAAGGGATAGATATTCCAAAAGTAAACCAGATAATTATGGTTCGTCCAACCCAGTCAGCCATTATATTTATCCAGCAGTTAGGAAGAGGGCTTCGAAAGAGTAAGGGGAAAGAATATCTTACAGTTATTGATTTTATAGGAAACTACAACAACAACTATTTGATTCCCATAGCCCTCTATGGGGATAAGAGTTTTGACAAGAGTAAAATAAAGAAGATGCTGGTCAATGAAAGCAGCCGGATCCCGGGAAGCTCTACTATTAATTTTGACAGGATATCCAAAGAAAGGATCTTTAAGGCTCTGGATCTGGCTAACCTGAAGACCAAAAGAGATCTGATGAAAGATTATGAACTTTTAAAATATAGGTCAGGGAGGATACCCATGATGACTGACTTCATAGAGATGAATTCCAGAGATCCCAAATCCTATGTAGATTATTCTAAATCCTACTATAATTTCGTAACTTCCCAAGAAAAAAAGGGAATACCTGCTTTGGATGAAAGGAAGAAAAAACTGTTGGAGTTTTTCTCGACAGATATTGCCAATGTGAAAAGAATAGAAGAAGTGGTGCTGATATCCCAGTTGATAGAGAAAAAAGAATATAGTAAGAGGCAGTTGAGGGAAGAAATATTAAAAAACTATGGG
>DAOUPY010000271.1 GCA_030625925.1 Fusobacteriaceae bacterium
ATAAAAGTAGGAGATAAAGTTATTTGGGGTGACCATTGTGAGGGCTGCCTTAGGTGTATTAACTATTGTCCATTTGAAGCCATAGAATATAAAAAATATACAGTGGGAAAGGTAAGATTTAAAAATAAAAGGATAGACATAAGTAAAGTTTAGAGATAAAAAGATAGAAAGCATAATTTAATGGAGAGAAAAAAGTGTTGGAATATAAAGAAATTTTAGAGATAATGGAAGAAATTGCAGAAAAAAATGAAAATAATTTAAAGATGATTTTAGAAGAAAAATTAAATGAAAGGGAGAGAAGGGTTTTTAGGTGGCTGTTTAAGGAATATGAGGATCCATCAAAGAAGCGTTGGTTTGATCCCCATCATATAATATTTTCAACAAATTTCGCTTTAAGTTTAGTTGAAGAAGAAAACCTCGACAGGTTGATAGTAACAGCAATAATATTACACGATATTGGTTATTTTGCTATAGCTGATAAAAAAAATTGGATTAATTCAAATAGCAGGGTTATTCATATGCAAGAAGGAGCTGCATTAGCCTCTAAAATTTTATGTGAACAGGGTTTTAACTCAAAAGAGGTGGAAAAGGTTGTTGGAATGATAGCTGTTCATGATAATCCATATATTGGTATACCAATTATAGGTGATGACAGACTTGGTTTAAGAGATTGTGACAGGGCCTGGGTAATGCATATGCTCTCTTTTTATAAAGACTTAAGTGAAACAGGTAGAAGTTATGAAAATCCAAAGGAATTATTGTTAAATAGAATAGTTCAATTTTATTCCCATGAGTATCCATTTGACAGATCGGAGTGGAAGATAGATCTACAGGAATTAAAAGATAATGGAATATATATTGAAAAGCCTGCTTATGAATTTACAAAACAATATATAGAAAAACAATTTAACGAGAGAATAATGGAGAGCAATGATAGGTATTTATTAAGCAATAGAGAGTTGTTTACAAAATATTTAGAAGAAAACATTATAAATTCAATGAAGGGAAATTAAAATTATGAATATTAGAAAAGGGACCATAGAAGATCTAGAGGGAGTATACACCTTGTATAAAAAAGTCTCCAAAATAGAAGGAGGGATAGCCCGATTTGAAGATGAAGTTACCAAAGAATATGTAGAAGAATTTATGAAAAATTCATTGGATGACGGTATATTCATTGTAGCTGAAAAAGACGGGACGATAGCTGGAGAGATCCATGGATATAAAATAGGGCTTAGAGTTTTTGATCATGTATTGTCAAATATAACCATAGTGGTATCTCCTGATTTTCAGAGAGAAGGAATTGGTAAAAAAATATTTTTGAAATTAATTGAGGAAGGTAAAAAAATAGAAGGTGTTTCAAGGATGGAATTGATTGCTCGGGAGAGCAATAAAAAAGCATTAAAATTTTATGAAAGTTTAGGATTTGAAATAGAGGGAAAGATGAGGCAGAAAATTAAAAACTCAAAGGATGAATTTGAAGCGGATATTATAATGGGGATAATATTTTAAGTAAAAATAAAAATAGGGGTGGCGAAATCATGGGAAAGAGTCAAAATGTTTATGACAATGAAATATTCTTTGAAGGATATAAGGAAATCAGAAAACAGGAAAATAATTATAATATTTTACAGGAACAGCCTGCAATAAAAAGTTTACTGCCGGATTTAAAAGGAAAACGAATCCTAGATCTGGGATGTGGCTATGGGGAAAGCTGTAGTTACTTCATAGAAAAGGGAGCACAAAAGGTTGTAGGTATCGATATTTCTAAAAAAATGTTGGAAGTCGCAGAAAAAGAAAATTCCCATATGAATATTGAGTATTTAGAGGAGAGTATGGATGATATAGATAAATTGTCGGGGAAATTTGATATAGTATACAGTTCTTTGGCACTCCATTATATCGAGGATTTTAAAAAATTATTGATGGGTATAAATAATCTACTGAGTGAGGATGGATTATTTATATATTCTCAAGAACATCCCTTAAGTACAGCACATGAAAAGGGGCAGAGATGGACAAGGGATGAGAATGGAATGGGAGCCCACTATAATCTAGCTAATTATATGGAGAGTGGGAAAAGGGAAGTGACGTGGTTTATTAACGGTGTCATCAAATATCACAGGACATTTTCAGAGATCATAAATACAGTGAATGAATGTGGATTTCAAATAGAGAAAATTTTAGAGCCATTACCCAGTGAAGAGGATATAAAGCTTATTCCAAAGATGGTACAGGATTTTCATAAGCCTAATTTTTTAATCCTAAGGGCAGGAAAAAAATAAATTATTAGGTTTTTAAATAAAAAATAAAAAAATTATAAAAAGAGGGTGTAATATGGAAAATCAAGCTAGGGAAAGTAAATTTGAATTATCTGTTTTAGGAACTTTAGGATTCATAGGAAAACTAATATTTTATTTTTTAATAATTTTAGGAGCTTTAACAATTATTTTGGTCCCTATTGGTCTTATAATTGGGGAGTTTACTCCTATAAGTTTAGAAACTTTAAAAGAAAGTGCAAAGTTATTGAGTGAACCTGTATTAGACATAATAATAATAGTAGTAGCTGTGAAAAAAGCTAAAAAAATGAGTGATAATAATTTTAGGATAAAATACCTAGGGAAATTAAACTATAAATTATTATTGTCTGTTATTTTATTGATGATAGGGTATTATCTTTGGTATCAGAGTTCAATCGGGGTAATAATAAATAAATTTCCCCTTCCTGAATTTTTAAAAGAAGCAGAAAGAGAGATGGCATTGCATCCATATTTTTCAATTTTTTCTATGGTGATAGTGGCTCCTATTTTTGAAGAGATTTTAATGAGGGGGATCCTCCTTGCAGGCTTATTGAATAAATACAGCCCTAAGAAGGCTATAATTATCTCTGCCTTGATATTTGGAGTATGGCATTTTAATATTGTACAATCTGTCAATACAACATTGATAGGATTGGTTTTAGGGATGATTTATTATAAAACTAACTCTTTGATCCTATGTATTGGTGTACATATGACCAACAATATATTTGCTATAATTATGGAGGGAGCGAAAGAATATATGGGATATTCTCCTAATATAATTTCATTTTTAGTAGGGTTAATAATATTTACAGCTTCAGGAATTTTGTTCTTTCGATATCTCAAGGAGTCGGATGAAAATTTAAAAATGAATAAATTAACTAAAAAAGGAGTGATTTAGATGAGAATACCAGAGAAATTAAAATATAACGATGAAGTAAGAATAATTGCACCGTCTAGGAGCTTAAAGTTGATAAGTGAAGAAAGTAGAAATTATGCAAATAGATGTCTGACTGAGATGGGGTTAAAGGTAAGTTTTTCTAAAAACTGTGAGATAAGTGATGATTTTATGTCCTCTTCTATAGAAGATAGAATAGCAGACTTACATGAGGCTTTTGCCGATAAAAATGTCAAGTGTATCCTCACTGTAATAGGAGGATATAATTCAAACCAGTTGTTGAAATATATAGACTATGATCTGATAAAGAATAATCCAAAGATACTCTG
>DAOUPY010000421.1 GCA_030625925.1 Fusobacteriaceae bacterium
TATGAAGAAATCTATGGCTGGGGAACTGGAGAAAGAACAACTGTAGATGATTTTGGTAGAACATATATTTTAACAAAAGGTGGAGAAAGGTCAAACATTTTAAATCCAGTAATTTATGTTTTTATTCCTGTAAGTGAAAAAATAAAAAAATTAAAAGTAGAAGCACTTGATTCAAATGGAAAAGTTATAAGAAAAGAAAAAATTAACGTATCAAATAAAACAGGAAATATAGAGATAGAATCTAATTATTTTAATTTTATAGAAAATGGGGCATATAGAGTCAAAATAACTCCCATAAGCGAAGGCCAAAAAAATGGAAGTCCTAAATTTTTAAGCTTTATAGTGGATACCAAGATAAATAGTTCCTACCTAGACGATGAAGATATTATAGGGGAGCTAAAAGCTAAGGAAATAAAGATAAAACTATCAAAATTTGAGGAGTTATCAGGCATAAATAAGTATAGTTATACTTTATCAAATGGTTTTCAAAGAGAAGGTGAAGAAGGAACAGTTGATGGTAGAAAATACTTGACTCCCACTGAAGATAGTAAGTTAGATGATATAAAAATTCAATTAGGAAATTTCTCTGAAGGTTCTAGACTAACTTTATCATTTTCTGTATATGACAGGTTAGGACATAAAAAAACTTATAAAAAAACTTATTTTGTGCCTAAACAATCTGATGGAATAACAGCCAAGGTAAGTGGTGATGTAAAACAAAGGAGAAGTAAGATAAAGATAATAACAGAAGGAAATAAAGATAAATTTGGGATAAGTAGCAGTATAGATGGAAGTTCTGAAGAAGATGAAACTAGCATAAGTGGAAGTTAAAAATAAGAAGACATAAAATTACAGATATAGGCTGGAAACAGAAAGTGTTTCCAGCCTATTTTGTTTTTTCACCTAAAAAGGAAATAAAATAAAGAAAGGTATACTCTTATATAGAAGATTTATAGGGAGGGGGAGAAGATGAAGAGTTATAAGATATGGATTTTATTTATTTTATTGAGTGTGGTTAGTTTTGGTGAAGAATTTGAGGATCCTAATAATAATGCGATAGGAATTTGGATGACGAGTGTAGGATATGATTCAAGTGCAAATATACTAAAGATGACGTTCAGATCAAGAACAGGTGAAAAATTTGAAGAAGTGGATAAACTTAAACTTGAGGATCTTCAAATAATAAATGGATTAAATGACGTATACTATACAGACGTTTATGCAGTAAGAACAGATGAAATAAGTACAAGTCCTAAAGTTATAACGGAATGGGATGTAGAGATTGAATTAGGTTTTGCTCTGATAAATGATACAATAACACTAAATGGAACTATATTAGTAAAAGATTCTGTCGATGGAAATCAACATGCAATAGATGGAAGAGATATTCCCTTTGAATCATTTACAATCGCTCCAAACGATAAGACAGAGCTTAAAATATACGAAAAACTCAATAATAAAGATAATTGGTCGAATAAAACTACAGGTATAACGGGGTCGGCAATAACAGTAGATGGCTATATATTTACAAAGGGAGGGCCAGGATCATTGGAAGAAGATCCTGGGGTATATGCTCTAATATCAACTGAAGAAGGAGCAAAAATAGAAAAATTAAAGGTAACCAAAAATAATGGTACTGAAGAAACCTTAATTGTCCCTTATACAGAAGATTCAGAAGCAGTGATAATGAAGATAGGTGGTTTTGCAAGTAATGAAATAAATACTATAACAATAATTCCTGTAAGTATCTATGGGATAGAAGGTGGCGAAGTAACCCTTGATTTTGTAACAGATACACAGATAAATACATTATATTTAGAAGGTGGAATAATAGGGGAAATAGAAAAGGATGTTGATGGGAAAAAAAAAATATTTGTGAAACTATCAGAGTTAGAAGAATTATCCGGGGTAAAAGGATATAGCTATGTTTTTAAAGTAGGAAATAAACCCGAATCAGATAATGAATCTGATCTAGATGGACAATCATCTACGACTCTTACAGAAAATTCTATAACTAGTACTCCAAAATGGGAAGATGGAATAGTAGAAATCCCGACTTCTGGATTTATTGGAGGATCCAAAGCAACACTCTTATTCACTGTCTATGATAAACTAGGACATGAAAAAACCTTTGAAAAAACTTATTTCATTCCCAAAGAACTTGATGGAATCACTGCTAAAGTAAGTGATGAGGCAAAACAAAGAAAGAGTAAGATCAAGGTAGTGACTGATGGAAGCAGTGATAAATTTGAACTGGAAAGCAGTGTAGATAAAAGTAGTGAATAAAAGAAAAAAAGGAGTTTATCCGCCAATGATTAAACTCC
>DAOUPY010000344.1 GCA_030625925.1 Fusobacteriaceae bacterium
TGAGTTGGATGACAGAGCAGAAAAAATAGGATATAAGATCAGAGAAGCTAATGGTAAATTTAAGGTTCCTGTACAGCTTATTCTAGGAAAAGCTGAGGCTGAAGCTAACGAAGTCAATGTAAGAAGATTCGGTTCAAAAGATCAGGAGACTATGAAATTAAATGATTTCATCTCTATGATAGTAGAGGAAGCAAAGGTAAAATTTGATAACTAAGAAAATTTAAAAAGGAAGATGCCTAGGCATCTTCCTTTTTACTTACCTCTTATTTCTACTTCATCTCGCCCTTTGAGGGAGAGATTTAAGAAAGAGAGGGTAAGAGAGGGTCTATTTTTCCCATTCAGCTGTCATCTTCAATCTTTTTATCCCTTTTTTTATAGATCTAGCCTTAAACATACTGATTCCTCTTATTTCCATAAAGTCCTCTTCTGTCAATTCCAATATTTTAGATAAAATTTCATGTTTACTAATTATTTTCTCGGTGTCTTTTCTTGTAATCCTTGTGATCTTATTTAAGATCCTGTATCCCTTGGTATCTAATTCCATATCAAAGGTCGCAGCTGATCTTCCATAGCCCAAAGCACCGGCTATATTTTCTGACTCCAAAAGTTCCAAATCTCCTAATTCCTGCAGTTTTTCTTTTACCTCAACTACACCAAATTCCTCATCTGACATTTGATTTACATAATCTCTGATGAAATTTTCCTCTTCTTTTAGAACCCCTTTAAACAATTCTTCCAATTGAATCTCTAAAAACTTCCCCTCTGATCCTAATTCTATTATTGAATATTCTACTTCTACCCTTATCCTTACCAGCATCTCAAACCTTTGAAGGACTGTCACAACCTCTGAAAGAGTTACCATTCCGTCGAATTCTAAAAGAGTAATATTTTGTAAGGCTCTATCCAGCACATGTTTATACCTTTCAAATGTTTTCATTGCCTGACTGGCTTCATTCATTATGTCAGCCAAATTTTTCACCTTATATCTAAAATCTCCCTTATAGAGGGTAATCCGATTCCTTCTTTCTGAAATAGCTATAACTAAATTATCTGTCTGTTTAGCTACCCTTTGAGCAGTTCTATGCCTGGTCCCGCTCTCATTGGTTCTAAATGATTTATCTGGCTGTAGATGTACATTGGCATATTTGATCTTTGTAGCATCTCCGTCTAAAATAATAGCACCGTCCATCTTGGATAATTCATGGAGTCTTTGAGGAGTAAACCTGCAGTTTAATTCAAAACCGCCATCTATAATGTCTTCTAAAGTATTATTGGCATCCAAAACTACCAAGGCACCTGTCCCTGCATCTAAAATGTTATCCAAACCTTCTCTGAATACTGTTCCAGGTGTTACCTGAGAAAATATTTTCTTTAATTGTTTTTCCATAATCACCTCATCCTCTCTGCAAGTTCTGATAAATTTTTTAGATATATCATCTTTAAATTATAACTATTATTTTCAATCTCCTTCTTATTGGAATGAGGCAGGTAAACGCCGGTAAACCCCAATTTTTCCAATTCTTTCAACCTTTTATCCACAAAGGATACTTTTCTTATCTCTCCTCGCAGACCAAGCTCCCCCAGTGCTGCAATTTTTTGACTAACTTCTATCCCTTTGGTTATAGATATCATAGCCATTACTACTCCTAAATCTGCCGCCCCATCATAGATCTTTATTCCCCCAGGAATATTTACAAAAACATCCTTAGAGGATAAATTTAATCCTATCTTTTTTTCCATGACAGCATTGAGTATCTGTATCCTATTTCTGTCAAACCCCTGTACTACCCTCTTTGGAATTCCAAAGGGGGATTCATTCACCAAAGTTTGAACCTCCAATAAAAATATCTTAGTTCCCTCTAATACCGGAACTACTATACTTCCAACATTTTTTTCATCCCGTTCACTGAGAAAAAATTCCGAAGGGTTTTTTACCTCAACCATTCCCTTTTCTTCCATGTTAAATATGCCAAGTTCATTGGTTGATCCGAATCTGTTTTTTAAACTTCGTAAAATCCTATAAAACAGCCCTTCTTCTCCCTCAAACTGCAGCACTGAATCCACCATATGTTCCAGTAATTTTGGTCCCGCTACCTTTCCATCTTTGGTAATATGTCCCACTAAAAAGAAAGATATATCATGAGTTTTTGCCAGCTCTACGATCTTTAGGGTGCATTCCCTTATCTGAGTGGTGGTCCCTGGAATGGAATCATAATTTGAACTGTAGAGAGTCTGGATGGAATCCACCACAACTACCTTAGGTTTCTTCCTGATAACATAGTCATAGATAGATTCTATCTCTGTCTCCGACATGATAGATATATTGTCTCCAGACAAACCTAATCTATCTCCCCTGTGTTTTACTTGAGATGGTGATTCCTCACCAGATATATAGAGCACCTCTCCATACTGCGAATATTGATCTACTGCCTGGAGGAGGAGAGTTGACTTACCTATTCCTGGATTTCCTGTCAAAAGGACTACTGCTCCCTTTACAAGGCCTCCTCCTAGTACTCTGTCAAATTCATTAAATTTTGTGGTATATCTATAATTTTTTTCTACTTCTACATCTTTAAAATTAACTACTCTGGTATTCCTGATTTTTTTTTTAACACTGCTTTTAGAAGAAGCACTGCTGACCTCTTCCTCCAATGTTCCCCAGCTGTCACATTCCGGGCATTTTCCCAGCCATTTAGAAGATTCATAGCCACAGTCTGAGCAGATATATACAGTTTTTAATTTAGCCATGAACTCTCCCCCTTTTTTTTTATTTTTTGTCACGAATCACACTAATATTCACATTTTTCAAACATTTTTGAACACAGAGAACCACTGAGTTTTCAAATAGAGTTCCACAGAGTTTATTTTCTTTCTCCGTGTATCTTTCTT
>DAOUPY010000565.1 GCA_030625925.1 Fusobacteriaceae bacterium
CCAAATTTGATAACCTCAGGTGTGCTGATCTTTCGTGCGGGACAGGGAATCTACTCCTGCCCCTCCTAAATACTATAATACAATTGCATAAGGCAAAATTAGGAGAGTATACCTACAACAAATCATGGATTACAGGCTATGATATAGATAGGGAAGCACTTTTAATTTGCAAGAACAATGCTTTGAAGATACTGGGAGAATATGGAATTTCAGGGGAAAAAATAAATTTAATAGAGACCAACTCCCTTATAGAGGAGATAGATGAAAGTTATGATATTGTTTTAGGTAACCCGCCATATTTTGGGGAGAAAAACAATAAAGAGATATTTGAAGACATGAAAAAATATAAATTCGGAAAGGTAAATTATGAGGGAAAGATGGATTACGCCTATTTTTTTATTGCAAAGGGGATAGATGCATTAAAGAGCGGAGGAGTTTTGACTTATATAACCACAAATTATTGGTTTAAAGCTGATCATGCTGAAAAATTGAGGGAGAAGATAAAAAACTATACTACTTTTAAATATATAAATAATTATAACAGGTCTGTTTTTGAAGATGCTGTGGGGCAGCACAATGTCGTTTTTACCCTGACAAAGGAAAAAGTCAAGGGAAGATTAGAAGTGATAGATGACAGGCAAAAATATTGTATAGACAGTGATAAAATTTATAATTACAGGGATAAGATTATTTTAGCCAAAGAGAGTGATTTGGAACGATTGGATAAGGTCTACAACGGTAGAACGCACTTCTTGGGGGAACTTCTAAACATCAACCAGGGGATAGTCAGCGGCCATGACAGGGCCTTTGTTTTTGATTCCTATGAAAAAAAGTACAGTGAATATCTAAAACCATTTTATAAAAATAAAGATATAGACCAGTATTCCTACAGTTCCAACAAATATTGGATCCTTTATTTGGATTATAAGGTTGCTCTGGATAAAAAACTGTCTAAACATTTGGATCCCTATAAAGAACGGCTGAGCAGGAGAAGGGAAGTTTTGAAGTCAATCATCAATTGGTGGGAACTTCAGTGGTCCAGGGATGAAAAAATATTTAATGTGCCTAAGATAATCGGGAGACAGAGATCTAAGATAAATAAGTTTTCTTATTCAGAAGGGGAGTTCTATGGC